>NZ_KV810983.1:28563-38372 GCF_001812965.1 Actinomyces sp. HMSC075C01 | reverse complement strand
AAAACACCCCAAACACCCCTATGAATAAGCCTCCTGGCCTGCGCCGCGGCTTCCGTCCTCAGCGACCCGGGTAGGCACGAGAGGAAGGTCTACGATTTAGTGGGAAGTAGAGCGGTCTCCACCGCCGACGTCACAGGCCATTTGAGCTGCGAGGTGAGAGACATCAGCCTGGGCGAGTACCGGCAGCTGCTTGCCGAGGGCGGGATGCCGGCCTTCCGCCAGTCCTTGATGCTCTCGATCGCCAGTGTCATCCGGTACGGGTTCTTGGCCAGGACGGGTGATGACCTTCCGTACCTGCTGGGCCGGGAGTCCACGGATCCGCTCTCCGCGGCGGTCAAGGCCGTCGTTGAACGCCGCTCAGGTCTATCAATCGAGAACAACTGAAATTATCAGACATTCAGTTCCTCAGTCATTATATTCTGAGATGGTTGAATGAGATTTGGTATCGATTTTGGTGGCGGGGAAGGTTCTGGGGCGTGCGCCTGTGGGTGCGAACTATGATGATGTCGCCCGCAAGATCATTTTGTTCCAATGGAGAACTGCCGAGATGTCCTATCAAAGTGTTGAGACCTATGCGCGCCGCGGATGTGTTGGCTGTTGCCACTGTGAGGGGGGTTCTCGCAATATCGCGAGAACTGCGGCCCTGTGGATGATTGGCTTATTTACGTGCGGCTTCGGACTCTTGGCCATTCCTTTCTTTAGAAAATGCGTCTACTGTGAGCATGGCACGTTTCTGAACGGCCACAATCCGCATGTCGGCAGGTAAGGCTGACCCAAGGCGGATGAGCCCAGGGGCGCCGGGCTTCGCCACCATGACCCCGCAGAGTCGATCAGGCACACGGCTTGGTGTCCACAGCGCTGACATTAACGACCCTGCCGTCGAAGCACCCCGTGGGGATCGTTGGAATCCTGCGGTTCTTCTTCGGCATGCAGCACCGATGCGCCTGTGATGTCAGCACCATGGACACCAGCGGCCTGCTACGACCCGCCAGGCCTCGTCCATCGGCCCTCCGTCACTTCCAGAGCAACCGCCACCCACCTTGGAATCTTGTCTGAGCGAGAGTCTCTGAAGTCAAGCAGACCAAACTGACTGCTGCCCCCACGCGTTCGTACCTTATGCCTCGCGTTCGGGGGTTCAGGGTACGAACCGGTGGCCTACGGTACGAACTGGCGGCGTACGGTACGAACGCGCGGGAGGGGGATGCGGGTGGGGGCCGCGGCAGGGCTCGGGCGCGTGGCACGGGCCGGACGGGGTTGGTGTCGGCGGGCGTCCTCGAACTAGAGTCGACCTGCAACGACAGGGGAGCGCCCCGTCGTCGGCCCGGCCGCCACTGGCCGATGGGCCGCCGCCGATGGCGCTGAGAGTGCGGAAGCCCGCAGACCCTCGAACCTGCTCCGGTTAGTACCGGCGAAGGAAGTCGAGACCATCTCCCCGGCGCGCCGCAGGTGGTCGCCGGGCCCTCCGGAGAACCATCCAGGAGGCACACATGAGTATCCAGTCCACCCGCCGCCCCGGCCGGCCCCACCCGGCCCTCAGCCGCCGCGCCCTGCTCGCCGGAACCGCCGCCGGCGCCGTCGGCCTGGGCCTGGCCGCCTGCGGCAAGGGCAAGAAAGCCGACTCCAAGACCGTCACCGTCGTCACCCACGACTCCTTCCACGTCTCGGAGGACCTCCAGAAGGCCTTCACCTCCGAGACCGGCTACACCCTCAAGGTCGCCACCTCCGGGGACGCTGGCGCCCTGGTCAACAAGCTCGTCCTGACCAAGGACGCGCCCCTGGGCGACGCCGTCTTCGGCATCGACAACACCTACGCCTCCCGCGCCCTCGACCAGGGCGTTATCGACACCTCCGCCACCGTCACCCTGCCCAAGGGCGCCGAGAGCTACGTCGTCGCCGACACCCCGGCCCTGGCGCCCATCGACGTCGGCGACGTCTGCCTCAACATCGACACCGGCTACTTCACCGGCAAGGGCCTCACGCCCCCCGCCACCTTCGAGGACCTCACCAAGCCCGAGTACAAGGGCCTGCTCGTGGCCATCAACCCCACGAACTCCTCACCCGGCATGGCCTGGCTGCTGGCCACCATCGGCCACTTCGGCGCCGGCTCCTTCGCCGACTACTGGAAGCAGCTCATGGCCAACGGCGCCCGGATCGCCGAGGACTGGAGCGCCGCCTACGAGACCGACTTCTCCGGCAGCGGCAAAGGCACCTACCCCATTGTCGTGTCCTACGCCTCCTCGCCCTCCTTCACAGTCTCCAAGGACAAGAGCTCCAGTTCCACCTCCGCCCTGCTGGACACCGCCTTCCGCCAGGTCGAGTACGCCGGGGTCCTCAAGGGCGCCGCCAACCCCGAGGGCGGCAAGGCCTTCGTGACGTGGATGCTCTCCAAGGCCGTCCAGGAGGACATCCCCGGCCAGATGTACATGTACCCGGTCTTGCCCGACGCCGCCCTGCCCGAGGCCCTCACGAAGTTCGGCCCGCTGTCGAAGTCGCCGGTGAAGGTCGACCCCAAGGAGATCACCACCCACCGCGAGGAGTGGCTGGGCACCTGGACCGAGGCCGTCGGCAAGTGAACGCGCCGGGCGAGGAGACCGCCGCCGCCGCGCGGCCCGACGCCGCTGCCTCCCGCAACGCTGAGTCCGCCGGGATGCTCCGCCGGGCTCGGGCGGTGGCCGGGGCGCAGCGCTCGGCGGATGGCTCGGGAGGCGGTCCGGTCCGGCCCGACGCCGGAGCCTCCCCAGTGCCGGTGCCGAGGACGGCGTCGGGGTCGGCAGTCCTGCCGGCCGGGGGAGGCGCCGCTGCCCGAGGTGCCGGCGGCCCCCGGCCCGGCTGGGGTGAGCGGGCCGGCTGGGGTGAGCGGGCCGGCTGGACCCTGGCCGTCGTCGGCCCGCTGGCCTTCCTGGCGGTCTTCTTCGCCTGGCCCGTGGCCACGCTCATGGGCCGCGGCCTCGCTCCCGACGGCGCCCTGGACCTGAGCGGCTTCGGCGAGGTCCTGGCCCGCGAGCGCACCTGGCGGATCCTCACACAGACCCTCACCCAGGCGGTACTGGGCACCGCCGTGTGCGTGGCCCTCGGCATCCCCGGCGCCCTCGTCCTCTACCGGCGCGCCTTCCCCGGCCGCGACCTGCTGCGCGGGGTGGTGACCGTGCCCTTCGTACTGCCCAGCGTCGTCGTCGGCGTCGCCTTCCACGCCCTGGTCACCCGCGGCGGGCCCCTGGAGGCCCTGGACCTGGACGGGACCCTGACCGCGGTCGTCGCCGCACTGGCCTTCTTCAACTACGGGCTCGTGGTGCGCACCGTGGGCACCATGTGGTCGCGCCTCGACCCGCGCGCCGTGGAGGCCGCCCGGGCGCTGGGGGCCTCGCCGATGCGGGCCTTCGCCACCGTCACCCTGCCCGCGCTGGCCCCCGCCATCGCCTCGGCCGCCTCCCTGACCTTCCTGTTCTGCGCCACCGCCTACGGGGTGGTGCTCGTGCTCGGCGGGGTGGGGATCGGCACCGTCGAGACCGAGATCTACCGGCTGACCACCCAGTACCTGGATCTGCGGGGCGCCGCCGTCCTGTCCGTGGTTCAGCTCGGCGTCATCGCCCTGGCCCTGTGGGTGGCCGAGCGGGCGCGCGCCGCCACCCAGACGCGCCTGCGCCTGCGCACCGAGGTGCCCGCCCCACGGCTGCGCGCCGCCGACGCCCCCGCGCTCGCGGTCACCGCGGCCACGGTCGGGGGGCTGCTGGTGGCGCCGATGGCGGTGCTGGTGGCGCGCTCCCTGCAGCGCGACGGCGCCTGGACGCTGGCGAACTACACCGACCTGGGCTCGACCGGCGGGCGCAGCGCGCTGCTCGTGACCGTGTGGGAGGCGGCCGCCAACTCGGTGGCCGTGGCCGTGGTGGCCGCGGCCATCGCCCTGAGCCTGGGGGTGGCGGTGTGTCTGGTGGTCTCGCGCCGACCCCGCAGCCGGGCGTTGGCCCGGGTCATCACCGGGCTCGACGCCGCCTTCATGCTGCCGCTGGGCGTGTCCGCCGTGACGGTCGGCTTCGGCTTCCTCATCACCCTGGCGCGTCCGCCGCTGGCCCTGACCCGCTCCTGGTGGATCCTGCCGCTGGCGCAGGCCGTCGTGGCCGTGCCGCTCGTGGTGCGCACCCTGCTGCCGGCGCTGCGCGCCATCGACCCGCGCCAGCGCGAGGCGGCCGCCGCCCTGGGGGCCGGGCCCGGCCGGGTGCTGCTGAGCGTGGACGGGCCCCAGCTGCTGCGCGCCGGCGGGCTGGCGGCCGGCTTCGCCCTGGCGACGTCGCTGGGGGAGTTCGGGGCGACGTCGTTCCTGGCCCGCCCCCAGGAACCGACCCTGCCGGTGGTCGTCTACCGGCTCATCGGCAGCCCCGGCTCCCAGAACCAGGGGATGGCGCTGGCAGGGGGCGTGGTCCTGGCGGTGGGCAGTGCCGCCGTCATGCTCGGCTGCGAGTGGCTCCAGACCCGGCTCGGCCCCAGGCGGGGCGGGAGCGCGGGCGCGACGGGTGGAAGCAACGAGGCGGCCCGGTCGCGCGGGCCCAGGACGGACGGAGGCGAGCGGTCATGAGCCCTACTGCCAGTGACACCAGTGCTTCGACGGGCCTGTCCGTGCGCGGGCTCGCCGTGACCTACGGGGACCTGCGCGCCGTCGATGGCGTCGACCTGGAGGTGGCCGCCGGGGAGGTCGTCGCCCTCCTGGGGGCCTCGGGCTCGGGCAAGTCCTCCCTGCTGCGGGCGGTGGCCGGCCTGGAGGATGTGGCTGCCGGTGAGGTCGCCTGGGCGGGGCGGAGTATGGTGCGCGTGCCCGTCCACAAGCGCGGCTTTGGCCTCATGTTCCAGGACGGCCAGCTCTTCGAGCACCGCGACGTCGGCAGCAACATCGCCTACGGGCTCACCGGCCTGCCGCGTGCCCAGCGGGGCGAGCGCGTGCGCGAGATGCTTAAGCTCGTCGGCCTGCCCGGCTTCGAGCGGCGGCGCGTGACGACCCTGTCCGGTGGGCAGGCCCAGCGGGTGGCCCTGGCCCGGGCGCTGGCCCCGGCGCCGAGGCTGCTGCTGCTCGACGAGCCCCTGTCCGCCCTGGACCGGGCCCTGCGCGAGCAGCTGGCCACCGACGTGCGCACCATCCTGCGCCAGGGCGGTACGACGGCGCTCTACGTCACCCACGACCAGGACGAGGCCATGACCGTGGCCGACCGGGTAGGTGTCATGGAGGGCGGCCGCCTCCTGCGCCTGGACACCCCCCAGCGCCTGTGGGCCGACCCCGCCAGCAGCAAGGTGGCGCGGTTCCTGGGATTCGACGTCGTTGGCGACCTTGCCCTCGCGCCCGGCGCGCTGCGCGTGGTGGAGGCCGCTGAGGGGGAGCCAGGGGAACCGGGGGAGCGGGGTGGGGCCGCGCAGACGGAGACACCGGCGGCACCGGAGACACCGGGGACGCTGCCGGCCACCCTGCCGGCCACCGTGCTGGCCTCGCGGCTGCGTCGCGGCCAGTGGGAGGTGGAGGTCGAGCTCGATCCCGAGCGGCTCGCAGGCCTGGCGGGGCCGGACGGGTTGGCCGAGTTGGCGGGGCCGGACGGGCTGGCCGAGTTGGTCGGGCCAGACGGGCCGGCCGGCGTCGGGGCGGATGTCCCGGCTGAGCGTGAGCCGGCCCGTGCTACCCGTGCTACCGCCCTGACCCGGCGCCCCCACGCTCCTGGGACGCGCGTCGCCCTGAGCCTCGATCCCGCCCGCACCGCCCGCCTGTAAGACACCAGCGCGGAAGACCCGCCGTCGCGTTCGTACCTTATGCCGCGCGTTCGGGGGTTAAGGGTACGAACCGGCGACCTACCCTACGAACACGCGGGGAGGGGCTCTTCGGAGGAATGGTCTGTTCCTTTCAGGGGCCGTTGTAATCTGCGCTTGTCGGCCGGAGCAATCCCTATCCCCTGCCCGCAGCGGCCGTCCACCGGCGGCCATCGGCGTCCCTCAACGACAGGCTCGTGGTGTGCGGGGCGTCCGAGCCGGCCCAGCCGAGTCGGGCGAGCGGGATGACGCCCATCCCTTCACCACCCATGAACCGCATGAACTCCATGACCTCTGACAACCTGCCCGTTTCCAAGGCGCCCACGCCCGTCCAAAACTGGCAGAAGAGCCTGCTCGACCTCTCCCTGCGCAACCCCCTCATCAATCGCATCTCTCGCGACGCCGTGGAGCTGCGCGTCCCGCCGGCGCTCATCGGTGAGTTCGAGGATCTTGTTAATGACAAGGAGTACATCGCCCTCGCCGCGGGGCGATACCGGCCCGCTGGGCTGTCCGACGACGGCCTTCAGCAGGAGCAGATCCGAGCGGAATCACTCCTGCAGGAACGAACCGTCGAGGTCGAGCTGGCACCCAAGGAGCGTGTGCAGCGCCTCCAGGCCCTGGCCACCAGCGCCCGTACCGCCGTCGAGGAGACCGGCGCCAACAATCTTTACCTGGCCATCGGCACCCTCCATTGGGACAGTGACGGCAGCCGCCTGCACTCCCCGCTCATTCTCATCCCGGTCAACCTCGAGCGGATCGGCGACGACTTCAGGCTTATCCTCGACGAGACCGGCGCCTCCACACCCAACTACTCCTTCCTCGACCGTTTCGCGCGGGACACCGGTATCGAGCTCACCGAGCTGAGGAGCCCGAAGCTCGACGAGCACGGCATCGACCTTCGAGCCACTCTCGACAACGTGCGCGACCGTCTGCGACGTGCCGGCTGGGACGACGTCGTCACCCCCACGGTCCACCTGGGACTGTTCCGCTTCTCCACCTACCGGATGTGGAAGGACCTCGAGGACCACTGGCCGACGATCTCCGCCAACCCTCTCGTCGCCCACCTCATGGCCGGAGGGCACCACAACTTCGTGGACCCGGCTGGGCCGGCTCACACGGATCTCGATATCGACGAGGCGACCCAGGACCTGCCCCTGGCCGCTGACTCCGCTCAGGCCCGAATCGTGGCCGACGCCGTCGCCGGGCGCAGCCTCGTCGTCGAGGGGCCGCCCGGAACGGGAAAGTCCCAGACCGTCTCCAACCTCATCTTCCGGGCACTGGCCATGGGGCGGACCATCATGTTCGTCGCCGAGAAGAAGTCAGCCCTCGACGTCGTCGCTCGGCGCCTGCGCGAGGAGACCGGCATCGGGGACCTGCTGCTCAACCTGCACGACAACGGAATGAAGCCGACCGAGGTTCGTCGGGCACTGCGCCGCGCCCTGGCCCTGCGGCGAGGAGAGCCCGGAGACGGCGCCGGGTCCGAGGTCGGCGCCGGTGAAGTGGCTGAGCGCACTGACCCGACTGTGCTGCGCTCCGAGCTGGCCGGGATCCGCGCCGAGCTCGACACCTACCGCCGAGGCCTGTACGAGCCGGCACCGGATGGCCCGTCCTATAGCGGGCTCCGAGAGATACTTGCCCAGCTCGGGGGCTCTGAGGACTCCGCCGATTCTGCGGCCGCCCAAGCCGCTCTGGAGGAGCGGGCCCGCGCCACCGGCCTGGACGCCTTCGACGCCGCCGCCCACAACCGGCTCATCGAGCGCTACCGCAGCACTCTCCAAGAGCTGCGGGCAGCCCTCACCCCCGAACTGCTCGACGTCGTCCTGGCCCACCGCGACCAGGTCCTTCAGGGCGCCGCCGCCCGCGCTGAGGCACTGCGCAGCGAGCTCAACCGCCGTCGCAGCGCCATGAGTGTGCGCGAGCTGATCCGCACCTACGGCGACCTCATCACCGCCCTGACTCCCTGCCTGCTCGTCTCGCCCGACTCGGTGGCCCGGTTCTTCCCGGCCGACCGCCGCTACGTGGACATTGTCGTCTTCGATGAGGCCTCCCAGATCCGGGTGGCCGATGCCGTGGGTGCCATGGGGCGCGGCCGCAGCGTGGTCGTGGTCGGTGACCCCAAGCAGATGCCCCCCACCCCCGCAGCCGGCGAGACACGAGGGGGGCAGGCGGCCGAGGCCGACTCCATCCTCACCCGGTGCCTGGACAGCGGCCTGCTTCAGCGCCGTCTCACCTGGCACTACCGCAGCCGGGACGAGTCCCTCGTCGCCTTCTCCAACCGCCACTACTACGACGGCAAGCTGCTCACCTTCCCGAGCCCGCTGACCATGGCAGCCGGCTCTGATGACGGCCCCGGTGGGCACGGCATCTCACTGCGGCGGGTTCGCGGCCGCTACTTCCGGCCCGAGGACAGGGCTCGGCACCCCAGTGCTTCTCCGAACACCAATCCGCACGAGGCTCAACGCGTCGTGGAGGAGGTGCTCCGGCACGTCGAGGCATCCCCCGAGCGCTTGCCCTCGCTGGGCGTCATCACCTTCAACGACCGCCAGCGCGACCTCATCGAGAACAGGCTGCGCAAGGCCGCATCACCCCGAGTCATTGAGGCCCTCGACGCCCGAGACGGCCTGTTCGTCAGAAACCTGGAGAACGTCCAGGGTGAGGAGCGCGACACGATCCTGTTCTCAGCGACCTTCGCCGCCAATGCGCACGGTGACCTGCCGCTGAACTTCGGGGTGCTCAACCATGCCGGAGGCGAGCGTCGCCTCAACGTGGCCATCACTCGGGCCCGCAGGCAGATCATCATCTTCACCAGCTTCGACCCCCAGGACCTGCACGCCGAGCGCACGGCCCACCGAGGAGTCAAGGACCTGCGCGCCTACCTCCACCAGGCCGCCGAGGGACGGGCCCCACGGGCCCTGCCGGCCTCGCAGAGCCCCCTTAACTGGCACCGGCGTGAGATCGCCGAGGCGCTGGACGCTGCCGGGCTCGTGGTCCACACCGGCGTCGGTCACTCCACCTTCGAGATCGACCTCGTGCTGGCACGTGCCGACCAGCCAGACCTCCCCACCGTGGCCGTCATGCTCGACGGGCCGCAGTGGAACAAACGAGAGGGCGTCGTCGACCGCGACCTGCTGCCGGTCGAGGTCCTGCACACCATGGGCTGGCAGCGGGTCGAGCGGGTCTGGATGCCCGAATGGGTGGCAGACCCGAAGGCCGTCGTCGCCCGACTCGTCACGGCAGCCGGCGGCCACTGGGTGCCGCCGACGCCGTCAACCACCGTGCTCGAATCGGGGCAGGCTACCCGTGATGAGGACGCTGCGTCGCTGACCGACGACGACTCGAAGGCTGATGCCCGGGGCGCCACCGACGTGGGCGGCAAGGCGCCGGTTCCTGCTTCCGGCCCGCGTGCCCCTGGCGAGGAGTACACCGCTTGGACCCCGGCGGGTGTGCGCCCCCTGGAGATCCTCGACCGAGCCAGTACTGACCCTGAGGCCAGAAAGGTGCTTGTCGAGGTCGCCACCGCCATCTGCCAGGTCGAGGCCCCGATCTCCAAGCATCGGCTCTACGTCAAGATCTCCCGCGCCTTCGGACTGTCGCGAACCGTCAAATCACGCGAGGAGTCGATCCGGGCGGCCCTGGGGGAGGCCTTCGCCTACTTCGACGAGGACGGCTTCGTGTGGGCCTGCCGGGACGACGCGCTCGCGGCTCCGACCTACCGTCGTAACGCCTTGGACCATGTGGGGTCCATCCAGGAGATCCATCCCCGCGAGCTGGTGGGACTCATGGCCCAGGCATGTGCGAAGAACCCGGAGTGGGCCTCCCAGGAAGACCTGTTCAGGTGGGCACTCAAGCGTCTGAGTGCGAAGAACCGCAGTCTTGGAGCGCGTGGGGTGGCGGAGGCTCTCACCAAGGCCCTCAAGGACGTGGAGGGCGTGCGCGCGTAGCCACCGGCCCCGCCGTCGTGTTCGTACCCTATGCCTCGCGTTCGGGGGTTAAAGGTACGAACCGGCGACCTACCCTACGAACACGCG
>NZ_KV810983.1:0-28463 GCF_001812965.1 Actinomyces sp. HMSC075C01 | reverse complement strand
GTACGAACCGGCGACCTACCCTACGAACACGCGGTTCAAGGGCCGTTGGGCCACCCGCGGGTCACAGAAAGGTCTCGTCGCAGGCTCCGGCCAGCCGGACCACACCTGCAGCGATGTCGTGATCCTTGTCACTTATCGGCGTTTCTCGGCTCGCTCCGACGCGGGTTACGCCAGGACTTTTCTCCTGCATGGCGCCGCCGTTGTGGGCGGACGAGAAGCCACACCGTCGGAGGAATGGCAAGGGGGAGTCCTGCCCGGATGCTGAGCCTGGCGATGTCAAAAGATCACGAACAGGTCGCAGTTGAAGTCTCTAGTTGAGTAGCATCCGCAGTGCTGGCAGCCGTGGGCGTCTCTGTGCCGGGCTCGTGCGTCGGCGTGGTCGCCGGCCCCGAGTCGCGTGTCTACAGCCTCGGCAATCGGCGCCTTCCTCAGTGATAATCCCGATCCTCCACCGCAAGGAGCCTGACATGTCCGCCTACGTCCGCTACTACCGGCGGCTTCAGGCACTCACTCAGCGCCTGAGCACCTACCTGGACCGGTTGGAGGCTCGCGCCCGGGAGTTCGGCGTCAGCTCGGCCCGTACCGCGATGGAGATGCAGATCACCGATCCGGCCTCCGTCTCCGCCTTCCGCTCGGAGGTCGAGGCCCAGATCATGTTCCTGCACACCAAGGCCCAGAGGGTCTTCGCCAAGCACTTCGCCCCCTTCCTGGACATCGACGCCGACCTGTCCATCGACGAGGACCGTCAGCTCTCCGCCCGCCTCCAGGACGCGGCCAACCTCGTGGGCGGCTTCGAGGCGCGCCTGCGCAACATCATCGAGGAGGTCTTCGCCCCCGGCCGCGCCGAGCAGGCCCGCGAGGAGTGGAACCGGGCCATGACCGACTGGCGCCAGGCCCAGTTCTCCTTCACCTGCGACAAGTGCGGCGACCCGGTGCCGCTGCCCGAGCTCTACCACATGCCGGTGTTCATCACCTGCCCGCGCTGCAAGTCGCGCGTGGCCTTCCAACCCACCGAGGCCATGGCGGCCGCGCCCACCTGGGCCAAGGAGGTCGCCAAGACCACCTGCTACGCCGAGTGGCAGAAGTCCGAGTCGGAGCAGGCCGCCGAGGAGGGGGTGGGCCTGGCCTTCTTCTACTACGTCGACTACGCCATCGCCCACTACCTCATGATGAACCGGCTGCTTCCCTTCTACGTGCGCTCCCAGGGCGGCCAGGAGGCCCTGCGCCGCGACGTGCGCAAGGCGCTGGAGACCCGCACCCACCAGCTGCGCCCCGACGAGGTCTCCCCCCAGTACCACGCCATGGAGTACGTCAACTTCATGGGAGGCCTGGGCCGCTCAGCCCAGATCCTGGGCCAGGAGGGCCTCGAGGACCGCCGCCAGCTCATCCTGCAGACGGTGCGCGACATCATGCGCCCCGACGAGCCCCTGGCCCGTTCCATCCTGGACAACACCTTCACCGAGGAGCTGTGGAGCCAGCAGGCCCACGCCGCCGACCAGCTCTCCTGCGAGGTGCCCCGCTAGCGTTCCCACCCGCCGTCCGCCCAGCCTGGCACTCGGGCGACCCGCAGACGGCTCGAGTTCGACGACGTGCCGCAACTCCTTCGCCATCCCGTCGGCTTGTCAGCTCTTCATCCCCCGTGCGGCCCGACGCCGTTCGGAACCGTTCCCGAAAGGACCACCATGGTCGGCTTCCGCAAGAAGTCCCAAGACAGCGCCTCCTTCTCCCGGTCATCCGGTGCCAGGGAGGACGGGAGAGCGGGGGCCGCCTCTACGGGTGCCCCCCAGCGCACCCGCCCCGGGCGCAACGAGCCCACCGCACGCGCCGGCAAAGGACGACGCAGCCCGGCCGCCGGCCGCCGCGGATACACGACCACCGAGCAGATGGACTCGCGCTGCCTGACCCTGGCCGAGTCGGCCTCCGGTGTCCTGGGCCGTTCCCTGGACCAGGCGCTGGCACGACTCCCCGACGGTCCCGGCGCCCTCGCCGCCTCCAGGGGCCCCGCCGGGCCGGCGGGCTCAGGGATCCCGGCAGCCGGGAGCCGACCCGACGCCGTCGGCGCCCCGCGCTCGACTAGGGGTCGGGGGGCCTCAACGGGTAGCGTGCGCAGCACACAGGTCGGCACCGGCCAGGTCGACACGGTCGCGGACATCGCCTCCGACATCGAGTTCTGACGGCCCACCCTGCATCACCACCGGCCCCAGGCCGGATCATCAGCTGCGCGCCGCACGCCCCAGCGGCGCCACCCGCACCGAATCCGCATCACGTCCCGCACCGGGAAGGAGGCGAGAGATCCCATGAGCGCCCAACCAGCTCTGACCCTTCAGCGGGTCGAGATCTGGCTGTCCCAGCACGGCATCACCGCCGGCCCCGAGGAGGACGGCGCCGTCTTCATGGGCTTCCCGGGCTGCGACATCGGCATCTACCTGCACGACCAGGAGGCCGCCCTCGTCGTGGCCGGCATGTGGCGCGGGCGCCCGGCGGCCGAGCGCCTCGATGAGATGCGCGCCTTCATCGACGCCCAGCACCGTTCCACCTACGGCCCGGACCTGGCCGTTACCCCCGCCCACGACCCCGGCCGCCTCCTGCTGAGCACCCAGATGGTGGCCTACGTCGGCGCGGGTATGAGTGAGGCCCAGCTCGACGCCTTCATGGACATGGGCCTGGGCATGACCCTTGCCTTCTTCTCCACCGTCCAGGAGCGCTTCCCCGAGCTCGTCACCTGGGAGGAGGACTGATGGCCTGGTGGAATCAGCCGGAGGGGTCGGTGACCCCGACCGTGACCCTCAGGCGGCTCGCCGCCTGGCTGGCCGCGCGCGGCCACCGCTACGACCTCGACCTGTCCGAGGGGGTGGTGCGCTTCTCGGCGGCCGGGTTCGACTACGTGCTCATGGTGGTCGACCGCCGGATCCTCGCCGTGCGCGCCCACTACCAGCTCGCCGCCGACCTGCCGGGCTCCGCGGAGCTCTCGCGGGTGCGCGCCGTGGCCCAGGAGGTCTCCAGCGGCCGGCTCATCCCCGCCTTCTACACCGAGGTCGACGACGCCGGCCTGGGCCTGTGCGCCGAGGTCCTCACCAACATCGGGGTCGGGCTCGACGACGCCCAGCTGGCCGGCACCCTGGACTTCATCCTCGACGGCGTCGATACGGCCCTGCGCGAGGTCCTCGGTCTCCTGGCCGCCCAGGACGCCCCTGCCGACAGGCGGCCCGACGCCGGGTCGGAGGCTGAGAGCGCACCCGCGCCCCGGGCTGAGAGCAGGCCGGAGACCGAGGTCGAGACCCATGGCGACGGCGAGGGCGGCGGGGCGACCGTGATCGTCTTGCCTGAGGCGCCCCGGCCTGCCCAGGCCGCCGGGACCGCCGGCGGCGCCGGTGCTGCTGAGGCCGTGGGAGGAGAGCCCGCTCACCTGAGCGCGCAGGCTCCTGTCGCCGCGATGACAGCCGGTATGACCGTCGGCGTGGCTGCCGACATGGCCGATGCGACAGTGGAGATGGCCGCCGTCGTCGACGGGCCGGCCCCCGGCGCTCCGGGTGATGCTGAGGGCGGAACCGGGGCTGAGACAACCGACACCCCCAAGCCCCTACTCGTGTCCTAGCTCGCGCAGGTCTGACGAACCCGGCGCGGCGGCATCCGTTGGAAACACTGGAGTGGCGGGAGTCGGCGTCGGGGAGCCCGGTCCTGGAGCCGGCCGGTCCGGTGGGGGCGCTCGTCCCCGACATGCCCTGAGGCGGAGTTGCCGCTGGCCGTTGCAGTAGCGGATTCTATAACTGTTCGGTAACACTGGACGTCGGACAACCGCCCTCTGGACGAAAGGAGCCCGACATGCCCATGCCGCCGTTCACCGGTGAGCGGTGCGGGACGACGCTCCACCCACGGCGTCCCTGGGGTACACGGACCGCATTCCGTGCGTTCTTGCAGCACACGGTGGAAGCCTTCGCCTCATGACGGTGCAACGTCAGGCTCCGCCCGGAAGGACAGACTCCATGACCACACGCGAAGACATCCTCGAGCGTCTGGCCTACGCCGATGCCCTCGGCCACGGCCCCCAGACCTCGGCCCTCATCGCGGAGGCCGTCAGCTGGGCGGACGCACTGGGCGACGAGGACCTGCGGATCGCCACCCGACTGGCCCTGACCGAGGCCTACCAGCAGGGCAACGAGGCGTGGAAGGCGCTGGCGCCCTTCTCGTGGAACCTCGGCCGCTACCAGCGCCATCCCGAGGCCTTCGACGACGCCCAGGTGCGCACCCTGCACTGGCACTTCAAGTGGGCGGTGGCCGTGGCGGGCGCCAACCCCAGGGTCTCCAAGGACAAGGTGCGCCAGCTCGAGGCCAGTCTCGAGGAGTTCTACCGCTCCGGGGGCGCCTCCATGCACGTCGTCCACGGAGAGCGCGCCTCGGTCGCCGGCCTGCTGGGCCTCGAGGAGGAGGCCGCCGAGGAGCTGGCCGCCTGGCGGGCCACCCACCGCGACGAGAACGCCGACTGCGAGGGCTGCGACCCCATGCGCCAGGTCGCCTTCGCCTACCGCACCGAGGCCTGGGAGCTGGCCGTGGCCA
This sequence comes from Actinomyces sp. HMSC075C01, assembly GCF_001812965.1. Classification (NCBI taxonomy): domain Bacteria; kingdom Bacillati; phylum Actinomycetota; class Actinomycetes; order Actinomycetales; family Actinomycetaceae; genus Actinomyces; species Actinomyces sp. HMSC075C01. The sequence continues at coordinate 23,909 of NZ_KV810983.1, read as the reverse complement.
CCGCCGTGCCCGCGCTGACCGGCGCCGTCAGCTGTTCCGTGCAGCCCCAGACCACGCAGTCCCTCGTGCTACTGCCCCTGCTGGCCTCCGGCCGGCCCCGGGCGGCCTGGGAGGCGCACCTGCGCTCCTACCGGGAGATCCGCCGCAGCCCCAAGGCTCTCATCTCCCTGGCCTACCACCTGGAGTACCTGGCCCTCGTGGGGCGGGTGGACCGGGGCCTGGAGATCCTGCGCCGTCACCTGTCCTGGCTGGCGCAGGCCGAGTCCGCCTACGTGCTGCTGTCGGCCCTGCGCGGCATGAGCCTGGTGCTGCGCGAGGCCGAGCGGGCGGGCCGCGGCGAGGAGGCCCTCGGCGTCGAGGTCCCGGCCGCCGACCTGTGGTACCCGCTGCCGGGGCTGGAGTCCTCCACCACGATCTCGCGCGCCTACGCCGAGATGACCGGCTGGGCCCGGCGCCTGGCCCAGCAGTTCGACACGCGCAACGGCAACTCCACCATCTCCGACCACCTGGAGCGCTCCCTGGCCCGGGCCGCCTTCGACGCCGCCCCCGGCGCGGTCCACGGGCTGGGCGTGGAGGTCGACCTCCTGGAGCCCTCCGAGGAGCTGCCCGAGGCGGCCCAGACGAGCCTGACCGTGGACGAGGACGGCGCCGCCCCCGACGTCGCCTCCCTCCTGGGTCTCGTGGCCGACGACAACGGCCTGGTCCAGGAGCACGCGCCCCGCACGACGTCGTCGAGTCAGGAGACGGCCGGCCGACGCGCCCGCGCCGCCACCAGCCACCAGAGCGGCGACGAGCCCTTCCCCCTGGTGGACCTCGTGCGGCCCCGGCCAGTGCGCAACGGCGAGGAGGCGGTGCGCCGCTACGTCGACCACCGCCGCACCATCGGCTCCTCGACGATGGACTACTGGTACGTCGTCGACCAGGTGGCCACGCGCGACCTGCTGCCCCCGATCGGTGAGGAGATCCCGGGCCTGGAGTACCACACGGGGCTGCTGCGCGCCGCCGCCATGACCTGCCGCACCGAGATGGACGAGGCCATCGCCGAGCGCCTGCGGATCCGCCCCCTCATCGAGCTGGCCTTCGGGCCACTGGGCGCCTACTACGTGGACCTGCTCAACCTCGACAACGAGATCACCGCCGACTCCATCGCCGAGCGCTCCCAGGACGCCGTGCGCGATGAGCGCCTGCAGCGGGCCACCTCCCTCATCGGGCAGATCGAGGCCCAGGTCGAGGACCTGGTGTCCACCGAGCTGCTCGACCCCGGGGGCACCGACGCGCTCGTCCTGGCCGCCGACGCCCTGCTCGTGGGGGCCTCGGTCCTCACCGACCTGCACGCCAAGGACGAGGCGCTCGGGGCGATCCAGGTCGTCGCCCGCGCCGCCGACGCCGTCCCCGAGGACCGCCACGCCGAGCGGATGGACGACATCCTCGACATGGCGCGCGCCGAGGTCCTGGCCGAGTGCGGCGACGTCTACAACGGCTGTCTCCTGGCCGAGGAGGTCATGCGCCGCCACGAGAAGGTCTCCCCGGTCCTGGCTGCCCGCGGTCGGCGTCTGCTGGGCATCTCCTCCATGGAGGTGGGCCAGTTCGATGAGGCCATCGCCCAGTTCCGCGAGCAGGCCAACATCATGCTGGCCGCCGGCATCACCCTGTACGCCGTGGCCTCCCTGCTGTCCCTGGGCTCGGCGCTGGAGGCCTCCGAGCGCTTCCTGGAGAGCGCCGAGGTCCTGGAGTCCGCGCTGGCTCTGGCCCAGCGCACCGGGGCCAGGAGCATCGCCCTGTACCTGCACCGCCTCCTGGCCCAGACCGGCATGGCCATGGGTGAGGAGGAGAGCGTCGCCGAGCACTCGCTGGAAGCCGCCCGGATCCTGCAGGACCAGGGGCGCCGGGCGCTGGCGGGGGAGTACCTCTCGCACGCGGCGATGGCCGCCTCCAACCTCAAAGACAATGTGCGCGCCGCCGCCCTGTTCCGCCAGGCCGCCGACCTGGAGGACACCCGCACCGACCAGGGCTGCCTGGACCGGGGGCGGGCGCTGCGCCGCTCGGCGCGGGCGCTGGTGGACGACCTCACCCTGCCCATGGCCCGGGCCCGGCTCGACGAGGCTCGCCAGATCATGGAGGAGGCCCGCCAGGCCTTCGCCGGCGTGGCCGACACCGAGGGCTACTCCTCGGCGTGGGAGATCGGCGACTGGCACGACGACATGGCCTGGATCCTGTGGCGCACCGGCCAGAACTGGCAGGCCGTCCAGCACTGCGAGGCCGCCTACGACGGCTACATGGACACCGAGGACCGCGACTCGGCCTCGCGCGCCCTGTGCATGCTGGCCCGCCTGCACGCCGAGCGCGGCGAGCGCGACGATGCCCTGGCCGCCTGCGCCCGCGTGCGCGACCTGCTGGGCGAGCCGTACTGGGACGGGCATGACGCCCTGGAGTTCGTGGCCTCTATCGAGGAGACGCTGCGCTGACGTGTGGCGCGGGCTGCGCGGCCCGCGATGCGGTTCCTCCCCGGCCCGCAACGCTGTCCTGGGCTGCGACGCCGCTCTGGCCAAGAGATAGTGCAACCCCATGCGCAGGATGCCCCCGTTGAGTGAGGACCGTCGGCGTCGGCGGGTACGGGATGCGAGATTCCGCCCCGTGAGAATCGGGTGACGGCTGCCGATATGCGAGGAATGATTAGCCGTGGGCATCCAACCCCTCGACGACCCTCCCGGGAGGCACCCCTTGGCCATCGCAGTCTCACACCGATTCGTACCCAGCGGCGACCTGCCCGTGGAGGCGGGGCGCTACCGACTCGTGGCATCGGGGGCCTGTCCGTGGTGCCGCCGCGTCCTCATCGCCCGGCGCCTGCTGGGCCTGACCGAGGCGATCCCTGTGTCCTGGAGCTACGGCAAGGGTGCGGACGGCTACTGGGAGCTGACCGGTCCCGACGGCGAACCCGGCGTGGATCCGGCGCTCGGCGCCCGCTCCCTGGCCGAGGTCTACGAGAAGACCCCCGGCTACGAGCCGCCCCCCACCGTTCCGGCCCTCGTGGACACCACCACCGGCGAGGTCGTCAGCGACGACTCCGGCGACATGCTCTTCGACCTGTCCACTGCTTGGTGGGACCTCCAGCGCGAGGGCGCCCCGGACCTCTATCCGCTCAACCGTCGCAACTCCACCGACGCCTGGGATACGTGGATCGGCTCGCAGATCAACGTCGGCCACGCGGTGGCCACTCACTCCCAGGACCCGGAGAAGGCCGCGGCGGCGGCCAACGGCGTCCTCGTGGGCTTCGACGTCATCGACACCCTCCTGGCCCGCGCCACGCGGATGGAGGCCTCCCGTGAGGACGGCCTGACGATGCTCGACGGGCCGGCCCTGTCCGCCGTCGTCGCCATTGGCCAGTACCTGTGCGGCGACAAGCCCACCGGCAGCGACATCCGCCTGTTCACCACCGTCCAGTCCTACGAGTACGGCGGGCGCCAGCACTACCCCGGCGGGGAGGCGCCGTCAGTCTCCTTCTGGCCGGCGCTGGCCCGCTGGTTCCGCGCCCTGGAGAGCCGCTCGGGCTGGGTGGGGTCGGAGGAGCGCAGCGCCCTGGGCTGCTGAAGACAGCGCCGGTCCGGTGCGGGGCCGGTGACGTCGGCCTGAGCCGGCGTTTGGTTCTCGCGGCCGGTTCGGGTCAGGAGGACCCGAGCATCCGGCTCAGCTGCGGTGGTTGAGTCCCTGGGGCGCATCGTCGCGGGAGTATGTGGCCGTCGCGATGGCGTAATAACCGAGAATGACGTCATCCTGGGCGGTGGCCCCGCTGCGGAAGCCAGCCGTGACGTCCTGGCGCCTGAGGCGCCGCGGGGACTCGAGGCCTCCGGCGCTCACGATTCGTCGTCAAGGTTGATGCGGGTTCCGAAGGGGGAGGGGCGGTCCCATAGGTGGGCGAGGCGGGACGTCTCCTCCAGCGGAGCGTCCAACACGGCCTCAATGGCTTCGAGTTGCTCTGACGTCACGGAGAACCAGCGGCGATCAGCGAGAATGCGCTCGGCTTCCCGTGTCGCTGCGGACAGGATGAACTCGCTGACGGAGCGGTCCGTCTGGGAGGCCGCTTGCTGAATGAGGGTCTCCTGGCGCGGCGTGGCGCGCAGATCGATTCTCTGGGTTCTGCGGGCTGTTGAGATCGACATGCTCCGGCCTCCTTGATGGAACGGAAAATGTACGTACAGGTGGGAGGGCGTGCAAGGCCAGTGACGTGCACGGTGTGGGCGCTTGGGCGAGGCCGGCGTTGCGTCGGCCCCGCCCTGCACTTGGCTCTCATAGCAGGTTCGGTTACACACCGTTACAGGTCGTCGCGGCGGGCGTCCTCGAAGACCGGCGGGCTGCCGGGGCGGTCGATGATGGCGTGGGGGATTCCCTCGGGCTTGGGGCCATCCTTTTCGCGGATATCGGCGGTGTCGAGTTTGTTGAGCTCCATCATGGACAGGTAGTAGTCCAAGAAGTCGTCATAGCGCTGCATCACTTCGCCGCGTACCCAGGAGACGGTCCCCTCCGCCGGAGTGCCGGGCCGCCCCATGAGGGCGATCTCAATAGATTCTTGGGAGGCGACGACGGGGAAGTGGTCGGCGGCGACGACGCCTCCGGCGGCCATGGCCTCGACGCACTCCTCCAACTCGAGCTGAATCTGCCCGGCCTTGTGTAGGTCACCACCCAACAGGTCGGAGGTGGAGAAGATCGTCATGTCCTGGAAGAAGTAGGGCCAGCCATCAGCCGCCAGGAGAAAACCTCGGTAAGACTCCGGTAGGCGGAAGCCCAGCTGGGCTTCGGTGCGGGCCACGGTCTCCTCCGACGCCTTCGGATTCGGCATCGCGTAGTCCCATAAACCGGTCCAGTCGGCCTCCATCCGCTGCTGGACGATCATCCACCCCCAGCCGATGTAGTCCGGCCACGTAAACTCCCGCGCTCCCTGACTCGGTCGGCTCTCGTCATTGAGCACGTCAGCTCCTACGGCCGGGCGGTGAGGACCGGGTTGTACAGGAGCCGGTTGGGCGCCGTCGGGCACTCCTCGCCCACCGCCATCGGCGCGATGAGCCGGTCGGCCCGCAGATCCTCCAGGCGCGCCACCACGCGGTCGCGCAGCGTCCACGGGTCAATGGTGTTGAGGTAGATCTTCGTGCCGCCCTCGAAACCGGCCAGGGTGGAGACCCGCCACTTGAGCGTGATGTGCCAAGGCATGGGCTGATCCACGTCGAGCGGCTTGTGGTGCCACTCCTCGTTGCTGGGCACGTCCGCGCCCGTGGCCGCGTGCAGGGCGTGCACCAGGTCGGAGACGGCGTCGACCTCCTCGCGGCTCATGAGCCACGGCTCGGGCATGGCCGACGTCGAGTACACCTCCAGCGTCGGGTAGCGGTGCCCGAACCCGGCGAAGGCCACCGCGTGCTCGTTGCTCGCCACCAGCAGGCCCTGGTAGGCGGCGTAGTCCACCGCCATCTCGTTGTACAGGTTGGGGTTGACTCGCACCTTCTGCAGCTCCAGCTGACTGGTCACCCCGCGCTCGTCGATGCCCACCAGCTGCTTGTGCAGGTGGTCGAAGCTCGCCCCGGCCGGCCGCAGCCAGTTCTGGAACACGGCCACGTAGCGCACCCACCGGTTGGCCTCGTACAGGCTGTGCATCGCGTGGATCGCCAGGTGCGTGTAGGCGCGGTGCTCGGCCACGCTCAGCGTCCCCGAGCCGGCCAGGCCCGTGGTGTCGAGAGCGTCGTCGGTGAAGTGGCGCCGACCGATGATGACGTCGTGCCCCCCGGCGAAGAAGGCCGCCAGGAAGGTGCGGCGGTCCCGCTCGCTCATGGTGTCCCAGGAGGCCGGGTCCGCGCCCGCGGCCGCCAGCTTGGTGCGCGCCACCCGCTCCACGTGCTCGACGCCGGCCGGGTCAGCCAGGTAGGCCTCCATGCGTTCGCGGGCGGCGTCGGGGATCTCGTAGCCGTGGTTGATGTGCCAGTAGTCGAAGGAGAGGATCTCGAAGAGGTTGGGCACCCGCCGGAACTCGGCCACCGTGTCGAACAGGGCGGAGGCGGCGACGGCGTCGAGGCGCTCAAAACCGCCGTCGGCCCCGCGCACGATGCGTGCCTTCTCCGGGGGCGTATCCAGGTAGCGCGCCGCGCAGAAGGCGCAGCTGTGGGTGCGGTCGGCCTCCTCCAGCGGGCGGACCTCCGCCACCGGGTGCGAGATGGGCCGGTTGGCGCGGCCCGGCACGGTCCACACCTCGGTGCCGGTGAAGGGGCTGATCTGCTTGACCGTCCCATCGGCCAGGCGCGTGAGTGGTTCGGCGGAGGGGGAGTACGGCATGAGCATGCTTCCATTGTGACGCCTTGTGGCGGTTCGCGCGCCCGGTAGCCCCGATGACGGGCCCGGCCGGCCGAGGTCGGGGTAGTCTGACTGGCTCGTGCGGACCTGCGCCGGGCCTGGCCCCGCGCCCCGCACTGCCCGCATCCCCGCACCCGACTGGAGACAAGGAGACGATATGGCCGAGGTCTTCACCTCCCTGCTGCTCATCGTCGCGGTGGCCTTCATGGCGCCGCTGGTCTCCTGGACCATTCCCAAGCGGCTCGTGCCCGAGGTCGTCCTGCTCATCCTGGGCGGAATGCTCATCGGCCCCCACGGCCTGGGGCTGGCCGTCGAGGACTCCTCGATCGAGCTGCTGCGCGAGCTCGGCGTCGCCTTCCTCTTCCTCATGGCCGGCTACGAGATCGACGTCAACGAGCTGCGCGGGGCGGGCGGGCGCCACGCCGCCGTCGCCTGGCTGCTCTCGCTGGGGCTGGCCTTCGGCGCGGTCAGCGTCATCGGGGTGACCGGAGGGGCGGCGTCGGCCAACGGCATCGCCATCGCCACCGCCATGACCTCCACGGCCATCGGCACGATCCTGCCGATCCTGCGCGACCGGGGCCTGCTGCCCACGGCGGTGGGCGCCTCGATCCTCAACCACGGCGCCGTCGGCGAGGTGGGGCCGGTCATCGTCATGGCGCTGCTGCTGGGTTCACGCTCCACCTGGGCGAGCATGGTGATTCTGGGTGTCTTCCTCCTCATCACCCTGCTCATCGTCCGCTTCACCAGCCGCGTCAAGCGCGTGGGGCGCCGCCTGGTCGAGGCCATCCACCTGGGGGCCTCGACGACGGCCCAGACCACCATCCGCGCCACCGTCCTGCTCCTGGTGGGGCTGTGCGCCATCGCCGCCATCTTCGACCTCGACGTCATCCTGGGGGCCTTCGCCGCCGGCTTCGTCCTGCGTCACGCCCTGCCCGAGGGCGACGCCGAGTTCGAGGAGAAGCTCGACGGGCTGGCCTACGGGTTCTTCGTCCCGATCTTCTTCGTCACCTCCGGTATGGGCATCGAGGCCAGGCTCAACGGCGGGGACCTGGTCAACCTGCTGGCCTTCTTCGTGCTGCTGGTGCTCGTGCGGGGCGTGCCGGTGTGGCTGGCCTCCCGGGCGGAGCGCCGCAGGGACGGCTCGCGCGCCTACTCAATGCGCCAGAGCCTCCAGATCGCCGTCTACTCGACGACGGCCCTGCCCATCATCGTGGCCGTCACCCAGGTGGCGGTCAGCGCCGGGGCCATGTCGACCTCCTTCGCCTCCACGCTCGTGCTGGCCGGGGTGCTGTCGGTGCTCGTCCTGCCGGCCGCCGGGCTGGCGCTGGGCCACCGGAGCGACCACGTTCCGGCCAACGAGGTGATGCGCGTGGTCCAGGGGCCGGCCGCCCCCGACGGACGCACTCCCGAGGAGGCCACGGTCCCGGTCGGCGAGCAGGTCTCGGAGCCGCGCCGACCGGCGTCGCCGCCCAGCGGCATCAGGCTGCCGGCGACGGAGCGCACCCCGGCGACAGAAGTGAGGCGGCCGGCGCAGCCCGACCTGGTGGGCCTGCCCGACCTGCGCGAGCAGGCGACACCGGCGATGGCGCGTCTGGCCGAGCTGGGGATGCACGCCCGGGGCCTGTCGCTGGAGGAGTCCCACCGCCTGGCCGCGCGCCTGGCCGAGATCGAGCAGGAGCACGCCCTGTGGCGCGAGCGCTGGCACCACGTGCGCAGACACGGCGCCACCTCCCGGGCGGCCCGACGTCGTCGGCCCCGCGGAGAGTGACGGCCTCCGGCGGCGGGCAAGCGGATGCCTATCCCCGTTGGCCGAGCATCTGCTCGACCATCTCCTCCAGCGACGCCTGCACCGGCCGGTAGCGGGTGCCCAGCTCGTGCCGACTCCGCGAGGCGTCGGCGCGGACCGTGTAGCCCACGTTGCGTCGCACATAGGCACGTGTCAGCCCGACCCTGGGTGCCATCGCCAGGAGCACCGGTCCGGGCAGGGCCCGCCGCGGCAGAGGAAAAGACCGCCCGAAGCGCGGCAGCAGTCTCCCGGCGAGGGCCAACAGATCGGTGTCCTCAGCGGAGACGATGTAGCGCCCGCGGGCCTCAGGCAGGAAAGCGGCGGCAATATGCGCCTGGGCCACCTCGCGGACATCGACGGCGCTGATTCCCAGGCGTGGCGCACCGAGGCGAGCAGTGCCGTCGATGAGCATCCGCGCGGTCGAGAAGCTCTCACTGGTGGGTGCGCTCCCCAGGGCGGGACCAACGATCATGGCCGGGTTGATGGTCACCAGGTTCCATCGCCTCTGCTCGGCGGCCAGCCGCCACGCCTCCTTCTCCGCGAGGGTCTTGGAGTAGGGATAGGGTTGGTGGCCGGCGGAGGAGGTGGTGTTCCAGCAGGTCTCGGTCAGGACTCGCCCCGGGTAGCCCTCGATGTCGACGGCGTCGCCGTACATAGCCACGATCGAGCTGGTGAGGACCACCCGCGTGACCGACGGCGTGCGCTCGACTCCGGCCAGCACGTTACGGGTTCCCTCCAGGGCCGGCTCGATCAGGTCGTGCTGTGGGTCGTCCGTCGAGTGCAGAATGGGCGAGGCGGTGTGAATGACGATCGCGCAGCCCTCCATCGCCTCGTCGTAGGAGCCGGGCTGGAGCAGGTCGCCGGCGAAGAGACGCAGAGTACCCGGTGTCTGCTCGGCCATGCGGTTCAGGTGGGCCACCTTGTTCGTGCTCTGGGGGTCGCGCACGGCGGCACGGACGGTGATGCCGGCGTCGAGCAGGCCCTTGGTGACCCAGCTGCCCAGGTAGCCGGTGGCGCCGGTGACCATGACGGGGCTGCTGGTGTCGACCGGGATGCCGCTCAGGTCGATGGTGGAATCGAAGTCGTTGATGGAGCGCGTTTCCGAGGATCGCATGGGCGTAGCCTGACAGCCCTGGGAAACGAAGTCAATCAGTTTCACTATTGGTCGGTACCATCTCCCCATGAACGCAGTCGGTTCACAGGCACCGAGGGGCAGGCGCACTCCGGGGCGGCCGGTTGACGCCGCTCTGGGGCCGGCGATCATGCTGGCCGTGCGTGATCTCCTGGCCGAGAGCGGTTACGCCGCGCTGACGACGGCGGCCGTGGCCCGGCGCGCGGGCGTCTCCACCGCCACCCTCTACCGCCGGTGGCCTACCAAGCGCGAGCTCGTCCTGGCCTCGGCCAGGCGCATGATCGAGACCGGCGTGGCCGACGAGGCTGTGGGCTCCGGCGCCGCCGCGGCCAAGACCTTCGATACTGGTTCGTTGCGAGGGGACCTGCAGGCCTTCATCGCCCACAAGAACCGGGCGCTGTCGGGGCCCACAGGTCAGGCGGTGCTGTCTCTTCTGGGCGAGCTGCCGCAGGATCCGGAGCTCAAGGAGCTGCTCCTCGGGGAGCTCCTCGCCGCCACTCGCTCTCACCTGGAGCAGATTCGGGATCAGGCCCTGGCGCGCGGTGAGGGCGCCGTCGACCTGGATCCTCATGCCGGAGCCCGGCTGGTCCTGGGGGCGGTCCTCGCCGGGATCGCCTTTACGACCGGGGATGATGAGACCGAGCCATTGTCCGAGCCATTGTCCGACGTCGAGCAGGATCTGCTGCTGCGGGCCCTCGGAGATGAATGACGCTACCCGCCGACGGGGCCGGGACGGGCCCGGAGGGGCGGCCCCGAATCAGCTGGACGAGGCCGCTGCCCCGGCGCTCGCGGCTGCCACGATGGCCATCGTCACGGCCTCCACGGCCCGCTGCACCGCACGCCCCACGGGGCTCTCCCCCGAGATCTCCTGGATCCGGCGCTTGAGCTCCCCGCGGCTGAGACCGGTCTCCTGCTGCGGCAGGATGGTCGGTGCGACCCTGAGCGCCTGCAGGATCGACAGCAGGGCGACATCAGAGGCGGTCGGTGGCTGCACCCCGCGCAGGGTGGCGTCGATGCGTGCGCGCAGGTGCCGCTCGGGGACGGGGTCGAGCGTGGGGTAGCTGGGGTTCAGCGATCCGAACAGCCCGCCGGTGTAGATGCGCACCACCCCGGCCGCCTCCAAGGACTCGGCGATGTGGCGGGTGGGGTTGAGCCTGCCCCAGGACACCAGGGAGGAGAATCGCTTGCCGTCCTTGGCAGGCAGGATCTCCAGGGCCCGGTCCAGGACGGGGTGCCCGGTCGGCTCGGAGCTGACGATGTAGATGCGGGGGCTGCGCTCCTCGGTCAGGCCGATGCGGCCGGCCAGCAGCAGGTCGGTGAGCAGTGCGCCGGTGAGCCCGTAGGCCGGGTACGTCATGCGGCTCTCCGGCTTCCCGGAGTCCTTGGTCAGCAGCAGGAACAGCTCTTCACAGATCAGCATCGCGTTCATGAATCCAGTACAACGCGCCGACATCGGAATGTGATCCCTCTGGGGTGCGAGATCCGGGCCCGACCCGGCTCCTCCTCGTGGGGGAGGTGCCCGCTCGTCGCCGGCTCGCCTTCTCGGCCGGCCGCGGCCCGCCTCTTGCCCGCCCCGCCTGACCGCGTGGCTGCGGCCGGGCCGTTCGCGCTGGGCGTGTGCTCAGCGGCCGGATGACGCCCGAAGGTGTCGTACCCCCCGTTTAACCTGGGACCATGGCTCGCGCGATTCGGTATGACGACTGGCCGGTGGAGCTCACTGATGACCAGATCATCAGTCGGGTCGGCCACCGGGCCTTTCTGCGCGGTCTGGACTACGCGCGCAAGGGCCGGGTGCGCGGCATCGGCGTCGCCGGGGACGGGGACATCATCACCGCCCAGTCCAAGGGATCGGGCGCGCACACCTACCAGACCATGGCCTTCCGCAAGCAGGGCGCCCGCAGCTCCCGTAGCGCCCCGGCGTCCTGGGCCGGCACCTGCTCGTGCCCGGTGGGCAGCAACTGCAAGCACGTGGCCGCCCTGCTTATCACCGCGCGCGCCCTGGCGGAGGAGGGGCCCGACGACGCCGCCTCCTCCGGCCAGGTCTCCCTCTGGGAGAGCCGGCTGGCCGGCCTGCTGCGGGTGGAGCGCGCCCCGCGCCGTCGGATGGCCCTGGAGATCATCGACGATCCCGGCAGCATGTGGGGCACTCCTGCCGGCCTGTCCATGCTGCCGCTCATTGAGGGCAAGCGCGGCTGGAACCGGCAGGGCGCCTCCTGGAGCCAGATCGCCGCCGGGGGCCTGGATGACGACGTCGACCCCACCGTCATGGGCGTTCTGCGCGAGCTGTCCGGTATGGCCGGCGGCTACGGCTTCTACTACGCCGACGACCGCCTCTCCCTGATGACGGCGCCCGCCCGCGTCTGGGACGTGCTGCGCCGCGGGGTGGCGGCCGGCCTGACCCTCACCACCGCTCAGCGCCGCGGTATGCCCGTCCACCTCGCCGAGGGCCTGCGCGGCGGCGTCCACCTCACCCGCCAGGAGGACGGCGGCGTCGCCATCACCCCCGCCCTGGACTTCGACGACGTCGCGGAGCTGCGCCGCCTGCAGGTCCCCGGACTGCGCCTGAACTTCTCCCTCATGCCGATCGGCGACCCGGTTCACGGCTTCTACACGTGGATGCCCGGGCGCGAGCTGCTTCTCATGCCTCTCGAGCCGCGCCCCACCCAGGCCCTCTCCCGGGTGCTGCTGGGCGACGGCGAGGCCATCACCATCCCGGCCGGGGACGTCGCGCGCTTCGAGACCGAGCACCTTGAGGCCCTCACCCGGGCGCTGCCGGTCCTGTCCGCCGACGCCTCCATCCGCATGCCCCGGCCCACGACGCTGCGCGCCGCGCTCGCGGTCCACGTCGACGCCGCCGAGCACCATCTGACCACTGAGTGGTCCGTCCGCTATGTCAGCGAGGATGGTGAGGTCCGGCACGCTCACGGCCTGCCCGACCTGTCCGCGGCGGCCGAGGGCCGCATCGAGGGCGAGACCGCCGGCCGAGACCTGGAGGGCGAGACCCGCCTGGCCCGCGAGGTCCTCAACCACCTGCTGCCCCTGGCCGGCCAGCACCCGGCCCTCTGGCAGCCCCTCGACCTGCGCGGCATGGCCACGGCCCGTTTCATGACTGAGACGCTGCCGGTCCTGCGCGAGCTGGAGGCCTTCGACGTCGAGGTCGACGACGACGTCCCCGACTACCGTGAGGCCGACGTCGCCCCGGTCATCACCACCAGTGTCAGTGACGACGAGGACCGCCCCGACTGGTTCTCCCTGTCCGTGCGCGTCCACGTGGGCGAAGAGGAGATCCCTCTGGCGCTGCTCATGGCGGCTGTGGCCGCCGGGGAGCCCGAGGTGCTCCTGGAGTCGGGCACCTGGGTGAGCATCGACCGCCCGGAGATCGAGGCCCTGGCCCGCCTCATGGAGGAGGGCCGCGAGCTGGCCGACCCGCAGGCGCAGGGCGAGCTGCGGGTCAGCGCCCTGCACGCCGGCTACTACGAGGTCCTGGAGTCCCTCGGCGTCATCGAGCGGGCCACGGCCCGCTGGAAGGAGCGGGTCGGTCGGCTGCTGGAGCGATCGCGCGCCGCCGAGGCCGCGGCCGGGTCGTCCGGCGGGGCCGCTGACGACGCGGGCGCTGGTGAGGGTGCCGGTGATGGGGCCGGTGGGGTGCCCGTGCCCGAGGGGATGCGGGCGACGCTGCGCCCCTACCAGCTCGAGGGCTACCGGTGGCTGGACTTCCTGCGCCAGGCGGGTCTCGGCGGGGTCCTGGCCGATGACATGGGACTGGGCAAGACCGTTCAGGTGCTCGCCGCCGTCCAGCGCCTCATCGAGCAGCGCGAGGAGGCCCAGGGGCGGGAGCCGGTCGACGCCGGTGCCGGAGCTGAGCGTGCTGGCCGTGCCGCTGAGGCTGCACGTGAGGACGCCGGAACCGACTCGGGGGGCGCCCCGCAGGACGGGGCAGGCGGCCCGGCCGACGAGCCGGCCGACGAGCAGACCGACTCCGGTGAGCCTGGTGAGCCGGAGGGGACCGGGCCGGTGCTTGTCATCGCGCCGACCTCCGTCGTCGGTTCCTGGGTGGAGCAGGCCGAGCGCTTCTGCCCGGGGCTGCGGGTGCGGGCCGTGAGGCGGACCGCCGCCAAGCGCGAGCAGACCCTGAAGGAGATCGCGGAGGGCTGCGACGTCGTCGTCACCTCCTACACGATCGCGCGCCTGTGCGAGGAGGAGTTCATCGCCCAGGACTGGGCCTGGGTGGTGTGCGACGAGGCCCAGTTCGTCAAGAACCACACCTCGGCCACCTACAAGGCCGTGCGGCGGCTGCGGTCGCCGTCGACCATCGCGATCACGGGCACGCCGTTGGAGAACTCGCTCATGGACCTGTGGGCGCTCATGAGCATTGCGGCGCCGGGGCTCCTGCCCGACCCGGAGCGCTTCGGGCAGGTCTACCGCAAGCCGATCGACCGTGGGGACGCTGAGGCGCTGGGGCGGCTGCGGCGCAGGATGCGGCCCTTCCTGCTGCGGCGCACCAAGGAGCAGGTGGCCGCGGACCTGCCGGCCAAGACCGAGCAGGTCCTGGCCGTCGAGCTGGGCGCCAAGCACCGCAAGGCCTATGACCAGCGCCTGGCCCGCGAGCGCCAGAGGATCCTTGGGCTGCTGGAGGAGGACACCGCCCAGTCGCGCTTCACCGCGCTCAAGGCGCTGACCACCCTGCGGCAGATGGCGCTCGATCCGGCGCTCGTTGACGGCGGGGACGGGACCGAGCCCGGGGACATCGACGCTGCCGGGACTGAGGGAGCCGCGGACGCGGCCGGCGGGACGGGCGGTTCCGGCAAGAGGGTGGCCCGCGGCGCGAGGGCCGCGAAGGCCAAGGCGGTCACCGCCCCCGCAGCGGGCCGCGGGGGGCCGGGGCGGCGGTCGAGCCCGTCGGCCAAGGTTGAGGTGCTGGTCGAGTACCTGGGGCCGATCCTCTCCGAGGGGCACCGCGCCCTCGTCTTCTCCCAGTTCACGCGTTACCTCTCCGGCGTGCGCGAGCACCTGGAGGCCACCGGTGTGCGAACCGCCTACATGGACGGCTCCACCCCCAACCGGCAGGAGGTCATTGACGCCTTCCGGACCGGCCAGGCCGACGTCTTCCTCATCTCCCTCAAGGCCGGAGGCTTCGGGCTCACGCTCACCGAGGCCGACTACGTCTTCCTGCTGGACCCGTGGTGGAACCCGCAGGCCGAGGAGCAGGCCATCGACCGCACCCACCGGATCGGCCAGGACAAGCCGGTCATGGTCTACCGGCTCGTCTCGGCCGACACCATCGAGGAGAAGGTCATGGCCCTCAAGGAGAAGAAGGCCAAGCTCTTCGCCCGGGTCGTCGAGGGGGCCGGTGAGGTCGAGACTGGCGGCGAGGGCGGTACGGGTGCTGCGGTGGGCCCGGGCGGGCTCAGCCCGGCGGCCCTGACCGCCGCCGAGATCCGCGAGCTCATCGAGGGCTGAGGCGCTCGACGTCGTCGGGCGCCGCTGTGGGCGGGCCGTCCCCAACCACCTGTACTGCGGCCCCTACCCGGTTCTGCCCTGGCGGGGGCCTTCTACGTGATCGGGCGGATCGGCCAGGGCACGGGCGATCCCCGGGTCCACAGGGCTGGGACTGCAGGTGGTCTCCACAGGGCTGACAAGCCCCCGAGCGCGCAGGCTCGGGGCGGTCCGATGCTGATGGTGCGGGCACGGCGCCCGCTGGGGAGCAGCGGTGCGCTGGTCCCCACCGACCAGAGGAGAACCACCATGAGGAGACCCACCAGGACCACCCTGCGCGCTCTGCGCACCAGTGTGATGCTGGCCCGCCCGGGTGATGCGTCAGCGCTGCCGTCACTCCTGCAGCGACTGGCGACCAAGGAGGAGGGCATGGCCACCGCCGAGTACGCCATCGGCACCTTGGCGGCCGCGGCCTTCGCCGGCCTGCTGCTGGCGCTCATGCGCTCGGGCAGCCTGAGCGGGGCGTTGCAGTCCATCATCGAGTCGGCGCTCTCGGTGTGATGTGCGGCGTCATCGCAGCAGGTGGGCGCGCTCGCCCCCGAGCGGCCCGGGTACCCGGTGTGGGCCGACATCGCCGCCCGGGTCCCGCATCCCGCCGGCCCTCCGGCCGCGCGGAACCGCACCCCTCACCTGGTCGCCGGCCCCGACGAGATCGTGGGGTCGGCGGCCAGGACGGGTGTACCGGACGAGGGGAGCAGGGGATGGTGACGGCCGAGACGGCACTGTCACTGCCCGCCGTCGTCCTCGTCCTGCTGATGGTGCTGGCGGCGGTCAGCGCAGGCGTCACCCAGCTGCGGGTGGCTGACGCCGCCCGCACCGCCGCCCGCCAGGCCGCCATCGGCCAGGGCGACTACGCCGGCGCCGCCCAGCACGTGGCCGAAGGGGTGAGCCTCGACCTCGAGCAGGGTGAGCTCACCTGCGTCACCGCCGCCCGCCCCGTCCCCGGACCCCTGGGCGGACTGGGTCTGACGGCGCGCGCCCGCGCCTGCACCTACACCGAACCGAGCAGTCCATGAGCCGCCGTGGAGACAAGAGCCGACAGGTGGCCCACGCCCCGGTTCTGTCGGAGTTGCTGGCCTTCGCTCACCGAGCCGAGCACTTCATGGGCCGCCGTGGAGACAGGACTCGACAGGCGGCCCACACTCCGGATCCGCCAGACCTGCTGGCCTTCGCCGCGACTGCGCTCGCGACCTTGAGTCGGCAGACCGGCGGGCCGCTCAGCCGCCCGGCTGGACGAACTGTGCGGCAACCAGCCACTCGGGGTGCCTGGGGAAATCGCCCCGGCTGCAACGAGCGCGGCTCGGGGACCGTCTACGCGCTCGGCGTCATCACGGTGCTGCTGGCGGCGGCGCTCGGCATCACGGGCCTCATCCAGGCCCAGAGCGCCACCGGCCGGGCCCGGGCCGCCGCCGACCTCGCTGCCGTCTCCGGTGCCACGGTCCTGTCCTCGGTCATCGCCCCCGGCGACCCCTGCGCCATGGCCGGGCGCGTCGCCGCCGCCAACGGCGCCTCGGTGAGCTCCTGCTCCGTGACCGGCGAGGACGTCACCGTCAGCGTCGTCGTCCCGACGACGATCCTTGGCCGCCCCCGCCAAGCCACGGCCCAGGCCCGCGCCGGCCCCGTCGATGCCCCACCCAAGCCGTGAACCGGCCCGAACCCGGGTGTCGACACGGTGCGCTGGGGCGCCCCAGCCTCAGTCCTCGACGGCGACGGTGGCGCCGCCCGCGAACTGGGCCGCGTGGAGGCGCGCGTAGGCGCCGCCGGCCGCGATGAGCTCGTCGTGGTTGCCCTGTTCGACGATGTCGCCGTGCTCCATGACCAGGATGGTGTCGGCATCGCGGATCGTGGACAGACGGTGGGCGATGATGAAGCTCGTGCGGCCCTCGCGCAGCGCGTTCATCGCCTGCTGGACCAACAGCTCAGTGCGGGTGTCCACGCTGCTGGTGGCCTCATCGAGGATGAGCACGGCCGGGTTGGCCACGAAGGCCCGCGCGATCGTGAGCAGCTGGCGCTCGCCGGCGGAGATGTTGGCGGCGTCCTCCTCCAGAACCGTGTCGTAGCCCTGCGGCAGGGCCTTGATGATGTGGTCGACGAAGCACGCCCTCGCGGCGGCCTCGACCTCCTCATCACTGGCCCCGGGCCGCCCGTAACGGATGTTCTCGCGGATCGTGCCGGCGAACAGCCACGGGTCCTGCAGGACCATGCCGGTGCGGCGCCGCACGTCGTGGCGCGTCATGGTGGCGATGTCGCGCCCGTCGATGAGGATGCGCCCCCCGTCAAGCTCGTAGAAACGCATGAGCAGGTTGACCAGCGTGGTCTTGCCCGCTCCCGTGGGCCCCACGATCGCGACCGTGTGCCCGGGGTCAACCCGCAGCGACAGGTCCCGGATGAGCTCGACCTCCGGGCTGTAGGAGAAGCGCACGTGCTCCATCTCGATGACGCCCGGACCCGCCGGGCTCTTCGGCGAAGCCGCCGCGGCGCTGGGGCCGGCCCCGGCGGCCCAGTCGGCATCCGCAGCCTCTGCGGCGTCTCCAGCGGCATCGGCGGTCGCGGTGCCCGCTGCGCCCGAGGCGTCGGCCGTGCCTGCGGGGGTCTTCGGGGCGACGTCGTCGGGACGCTCCTCCTCGGCGTCGAGCAGCTCGAAGATCCGCTCGGCGCTCGCGGTCCCGGACTGCACGGCCGTGGCCATGCCACCGAGCTGGCTCAGGGGCTGGGAGAACTGCTGGGAGTACTGGATGAAGGCTTGCACGTCGCCCAGGCGCAGCGACCCTGAGGCGACCATGGCGCCGCCGACCACCGCAATGGCCACATAGTTGATGTTCCCGATGACCTGCATGATCGGCATCATGATCCCGGAGAGGAACTGGGCGCGCAGCGAGGCCCGGAACAGCTCCTCGTTCTCGGCGGCGAAGGCCTCGCGCACCGAGTCCGTGCGCCCGTAGACCTGCACCAGGGCGTGCCCGGAGAAGGACTCCTCCACCCGGGTGTTGATCTTGCCGGTGCGCGCCCACTGGTGGGTGAAGGCCTTCTGCGAGCGCGGCCCGATCACCCCGAAGACCACGCCCATGAGCGGGAACATGATGAGCGCCACCAGCGCCAGCTTCCAGGAGATGGAGAACATCATCCCCAGCACGCCCACCACCGTGAGGATCGCGGTCAGGGCGCCGGACAGGGACTGCTGGAGGGTGTTGGTGACGTTGTCGACGTCGTTGGTCAGGCGACTGAGCAGCTCACCGCGCTGGACGGTGTCGAAGTAGCTCAGCGGCAGGCGGTGGACCTTGTCCTCCACCTGGGCGCGCAGCCGGTAGAGGGCCTTGATGGTGATGCGGTTGATGAGCCAGCCCTGAAGCCAGTTCAGGGCCGCCGAACCCACGTACAGGCCCAGCACCACCGTCAGGATCCGCCCCAGGCGGGCGTAGTCGATGCCCGCGCCGGGAATGACGTCCATCGCCGAGAGCATCGTCGCGAAGTCATCCATCCCCCGTGCCCGCAGGGCCTCGACGGCCTGAGCCTTGGTGGTGCCGGCCGGCAGCATCGTGGAGACCACGCCCTCGAAGATGACGTTGGTGGCCTGCCCCAGCACCTTGGGGGCCGCCACAGCCAGCACCACCGTTCCCACGGCGGCCAGGGCCACGACCACCAGCGAGACCCGGTAGGCGCCCAGCAGCCCGACCATCCGCTTGAAGGAGGGCCAGAAGGCCTCGGCCTTGCCCGGAGGCGGCCCGGCGTGCCTGTCGCCCGAGGCGGCCTGCGCCTCAGCGGCCAGCTTGAGGTCCTCCTCGCTGAGCTCGTCGGGGCCGACGGTGGTGCCCGCGCCGCTCCCGGCGCTCTTGCCGGTGTTCCCGCTGGTGTTTTTGCCCATGTGGCTGCTCGCGTTCCTGCTCATGCTGCGGCCTCCGCTCCGAGCTGGGAGGTGACGATCTCGCGGTAGACGGAGCAGGTGGCTAGCAGCTCGGTGTGCGTGCCGCTGCCCACCAGGTGTCCGCCGTCCAGGACGAGGATCTGGTCGGCCTCGGTGATCGTGGAGACGCGCTGGGCCACGATCACCTTCGTGATGCCGGCCGTGGCTGGCCCCATGGCCTCGCGCAGCCGCGCGTCGGTGGACACGTCCAGGGCCGAGAAGGAGTCATCGAAGATGAGGATGTAGGGCCGGCGCACCAGGGCCCGGGCGATGGCCAGGCGCTGACGCTGACCACCCGAGACATTCGTGCCGCCCTGGGCGATGGGCGCCTCAAGGCCCCCGTCCATATTCGAGACGAAGTCCTTGGCCTGGGCGACCTGAAGGGCCTGCCACAGCTCGTCGTCGGTGGCCTCCTCGCGCCCCAGGCGCAGGTTGGAGGCCACGGTACCGGCGAACAGGAAGGGCTGCTGGGGCACGAGCCCCATCTGGGCCCACAGCGCCTCGGGGTCAGCCTCGCGCACGTCGGTGCCGCCGATGAGCACCTGCCCGCTGCTGGCCTGAAGCAGCCGGGCCAGCAGCCGCACCACCGTGGACTTGCCCGACGCCGTCGAACCGACGATCGCCGTCGTCGTGCCGGGCTGGACGGTGAAGCTCACCTCCGCCAGGACGCGGGCGTCGGCGTCGGGGTAGACGAAGGTGACGTCCCGCATCTCAACCGTTCCGGGGGCCGGGAAGGTGTCGACGGCGTCGGGGGAGGGGGTGATGGTCGGCGCCGTTGCCAGCACCTCGCTGATGCGTTCGGCGCACACGGCGGCGCGCGGGATCATGATCGTCATGAAGCTCGCCATGACGATGCCCATGAGGATCTGCATGAGGTAGGACATGAAGGCGATGAGGGTGCCGACCTCCACGTCGCCGTCGCCGACCCGGTGGCCGCCGAACCAGATGACGCCGACGATCGTCACGTCCAGTACCAGCATCACCAGCGGGAACAGCAGGACGAAGAGCTGCCCCACCCTCTCGCCGACCCGGGCGATATCGGTGTTGGCGTCCCCGAAGCGCTCGGTCTCGGCCTCCTCACGCACGAAGGCGCGGATGACCCGGATGCCGGTGAGCTGCTCGCGCATCACCCGGTTGATGGCGTCGAGCTTGTCCTGGTAGGAGCGGAACAGGGGCAGCATCCGGCCCACGATGAGCCCCACCGCCACGAGCAGGACCGGCACCGACAGCCCGATCAGCCACGACAGGCCCGGGGCGCGCGTGACTGCCATGACGATGCCGCCCACCGCCATGACCGGCGCCGTCACCAGCATCGTGGCGCTCATCATCACCAGCATCTGGACCTGCTGGACGTCATTGGTGTTGCGGGTGATGAGCGAGCCTGCCCCGAAGGCGGAGATCTCCCGCTCCGAGAAGCCGCTGACCCGGTCGAAGACCTCGCCGCGCAGGTCCCGGCCCATGCTCATCGCCGCGCGCGCCGCCAGATACGTCGCCGCCACCGTGCACACGCCCTGGGCCAGGCTCACCCCCAGCATGAACGCGCCCATCCGCCAGATATAACCGGTGTCCCCAGTGGCCACACCCTTGTCGATGATGTCGGCGTTGAGGGTGGGGAGGTACAGGGAGGCCATCACCTGAGCGAACTGAAGCACCAGGACGCACACCAGCAGCCCCGTGTAGGGGCGCAGGTGCGTGCGCAGTAATCGAAGGAACATGCTGGGAACGTATCAGTCTCACGTTGCGTGAGGGCGAGCATCTCAAGAATATGAGGGAGAGCGTCTTATGAATTCTGGTTCATGCCCGCGTATGGGGCGGCCTCACGTCGCGTCAGGTCTGGCGGCCGGATTGACCGTTTCGGACGACTTTGCCGCTGCTCCTGGGGAATGCGACTCGCAAAGCAGCAGGTCGAAGCTCAGTTACTTCTGGTTACTGGGCTGGAGGGTGCGTCAAAGTCGTCCGTTCTGGACAGTTCTCGGTGAGCGGGGTCGGCGGTTGAGGGGTGCTGGGGCGCCGCCTCGAGCAGGAGCCGCAGCAGGACGGCGGCCCCGGCCTTGTCCAGGGGCTCGTTGTTGTTGCCGCACTTGGGCGACTGCACGCAGGAGGGGCAGCCGCTCGCGCAGCCGCAGCCCTCAATGACTGCCAGCGTCGCCTCCAGCCAGTCGCGCCCGGCCCGGTAGCCGCGCTCGGCGAAGCCCGCCCCGCCGGCGTGCCCGTCGTGGACGAAGACCGTGGGCGCCCCCGTCTGCGGGTGCAGCGCCGTTGACAGCCCGCCGATGTCCCAGCGGTCGCAGGTGGCCAGCAGCGGCAGCATCCCGATGCTCGCGTGCTCGGCGGCGTGCAGAGCCCCGGGCAGGTCGGTGGGCTCCAGGCCCGCCGCCTCGCAGACCTCCTGCGGGATCGTCCACCACACGGCGGCGGTGGGCAGCACGTGCTCGTCCATCTCCAGGGCGTGCTGGGAGACGACCTCCCCACCGGGCAGCGCCATCCGCTGGTAGCCGGTCACCTGACTGGTGACCTCCACCGAGCCGAAGGACCAGGTGATCGCCGTCGTGCTCGGGGGCTCGGGGGCGTCGCCGGAGGCCGACCCCGCCTGCCCGCTGCCGGCCGGACCGGGACCGTCACTGGCCGGATCGGGACCCGCGCTGGAGCCGCCGCCGGAACCGGCCGGCTCTTCCAGCTTGTGAGCCGACGGCTCACGGCAGCCGCCCGGCGTCGTCGGACCCGGCTGGCCCCAGACCTGCTGCTCGCGTTCGGCGATGATGCGCACGCTCGAGCGCGACCGGGCCCGCGTGCGGTAGCCGACCGCCGCCTTGCGCCGCACGAGGGCGACGTCGTCGGCCAGCTCCTCGACCACGTAGACGCGCCCCTGGTGGACGTAGACCGCGCCCTCGTGGACGGTGGAGTCGGCGGCCGCGCCGTCGACTGTGCCGATGACGACGCCCGTGTCGGCCTCCACGACCGGCACCTGGGGCGGCCCGTCGCCGCGCAGGGAGGTCAGGTCCTGGGGCCGCCCGGGCAGGTTGACGTTCCAGAACCAGCCCGTGGGCCGACGCCGCAGCGCGCCCCGACCCTCCAGCTCGCGCAGCAGGGCGTCGTCGGGCAGGCCGAACAGGGCCAGGTCCGGGGCCCGCAGGGGCGCCTCGGAGGCGGCGGCGCACAGGTGGGGCGCGAGCACGTAGGGGTTGGCCGGGTCGAAGACCGTGGCCTCGGGGGCGGCGAAGACCGCCTCGGGGTGGTGTACCAGGTAGGCGTCCAGCGGGTTGTCGGAGGCGATGAGGACGGCCAGTCCGCGGGTCCCGGCGCGTCCGGCCCGGCCCGCCTGCTGACCCAGTGAGACGCGCGTGCCCGGCCAGCCGGCGATGAGGACCGCGTCCAGTCCGGTGACGTCGATGCCCAGCTCCAGGGCGTTGGTGGTGGCCAGGGCCCGCAGCCGGCCCGAGCGCAGGTCGGCCTCCAGGGCCCGGCGCTCCTCGGGCAGGTAGCCGCCGCGGTAGGCCGACACCGTGCCGACGAGCTCGGGTAGCGAGAGCCCCAGCGTGTGGCGGGCCCGCTCGGCCACGACCTCCGCTGAGCGACGCGAGCGCACGAACACCAGCGCCCGGGCGCCCACGCTCAACAGGTCCACGAGCAGCTCGGCGGCCTCGACGACTGCGCTGCGCCGCGCCGACGGGTCCTCGCCCAGATCGCCCGAGTCCGGTTCGACGCTGCCAGGCGGGGTAGCGCCGCTCGTGACCGGAGGCCGGCCGTGGGCGGTGGAGGCGATGGCGGCTGGGCTGGCCTTTGGCGTCGCCTCTGTACCCGACACGTGCTGCGGGGGCGTCGTGATGCTGGGGGCGGGGAGGCTGTCGTCGTCGGCGCTCGTGGGCCGGGGTGCGTCGGGGCTCGGGGAGCTCGCGGAGGAGCTGGTGCCGTTGAGTGCGGCGGGGCTCGGGGAGCCTACGGGTGCCGGACCGCCGTTGCTGGGGACCGACAGCACCCAGGGGTCGCGCAGGGCCGGCTGCCACAGGGCCAGGGTGCGCTCCCCGGCGGGTGCGCCGTCCTCGGTGACGGCCACGACGTCGTCGGGCTCGACGCCGATGAGGCGGGCCGCGGTGAGGGCCGGCTCGGCCGCCGTCGCCGAGGCGCACAGGACGACCGGCTGCGGGTCGTGCGGGCGCAGGCGCGCCACGAGCCGCAGGAGGCGGCGCAGCACGAGGGCAACGTGCGCCCCCAGGATTCCGCGGTAGGCGTGGCACTCGTCGATGACGATATAGCGCAGGCCCCGCAGGAGGCGGGTCCAGCGCTCGTGGCCTGGCAGCAGCGAGAAGTGAAGGAAGTCGGGGTTGGTCAGGACGACGTCTGCGTGGGCGCGCACCCAGTCGCGCTCGGGCAAAGGTGTATCCCCGTCGCAGGTGCCGGCGCGCACCGTGCGCAGAGAGCCCGCGGGCGTGCCGGCCTCGCGCTGGACGGCCTCGAGCTCGCCGACGAGCCGGGCCAGGGCGGCGGCCTGGTCGGCGGCGAGCGCCTTGGTGGGGGAGAGGTACAGGGTGGTGGGGCGCCGGGTGTGGGCGGAGATGCGCGAGTCGGCGCCGGGGGACTGGGCGGTCAGGACGTCGGAGAGCGCCGGTAGCCAGGCCGCCAGGGACTTTCCTGAGCCGGTGCCGGTCGCCAGGACCGTGTGGCGGCCGGCGTGGGCGGAGTGCGCGGCGGCGACCTGGTGCGTCCAGGGGCGCTCGACGCCCAGGCGGCGGTAGGCGGCCACAAGGTCGGGGTCCGCCCAGTCGGGCCAGTCGGCGTGGCGGCCGGGGCGGGCCGGGGTGCGCTGGAGGTGGACGAGCCGGCCGTCGCGCCCGCCGATGGACTCCAGGAGCCCGGTGAGGTCGCGTGCGGTCCCGTCTGCCATGGGGCACAGTGTGCACCACTAGCACCCGCCTCCGGCTCGAGTTCGTAGGTTAGCCCGTGTGTTCGGGGGGTTAGGGGTACGACTGCGGCATCTACCCTACGACTGCCTGTACCAGGTGTCGGGCGGGCTGAGTGGGTCTCGGCGGTGTGCTGTGGGGCCTGGGTATCACGTTTGGCGACTTTTAGGGCGTCCATCGGTTGGCGTGCCCCTGCCTGTATGGCTCTGGCCTGCGTATACGTGGCCGGGTGCGATGGTCGTCGGCCTGGGGTATGTCTGAAAAGTCGCCGTTCGTGACACCGCACTCGTAGGGCGAGCCTGGTGGCCTGAGGTGTGAGCGTGTGCTGGGGCGGGGTTAGTGGCCTTGGGCTTCTTCGGCGTCGTC
>NZ_KV810982.1:0-1135 GCF_001812965.1 Actinomyces sp. HMSC075C01 | reverse complement strand
CTCCCCCAGTCCGAGAAACACCACGCACCCCAGTCAGGCTCCGCGCGATGTCATCAGCAAACTCCTCCGGAGTCTGAGGCATCTCAAAGATTTCGATCGGTCCGTCTTTTCCTATAGTTTCTTGAGCAAAACGTCTCATTGTTTCGGAACTCTCCACACTGCAACTTTTGTGACTTGGATGGTTCGACCATCGTCCAGCTTGACGATGGCGGGGTTGTCTGTTGACACCATGTTATCAGCGGCTCGTTGGGTGCCGCTATATGAGGAGCCGCCGCTCTTTACCTCCAGGCCGACCCAGGTGCCGTTCTCTCGTTGAATGAGGCGGTCATAGTAGCGTCCCTGCGGAGCTCCTTCAATACGCGCAAGCCGCTTGTACTCGATGACTTCTTTAACTGTTTCTCCTCGTTGTTCCAGCCTTTCGGTGTACTGTTTGAGGCCAAGTGCTTCGCTGTCATCGTATGTGTGCGCTCCGCCATTGAGGCTTATTCACAGCGTCCGCCGAAGGTGCTGTGACCTGCGCAGATGTCGGCGCCGGCTAGTCCTGTGAATAAGCCTCATTGCCTTTGGTGTAGCGGCCTTTGATGTCGCGACCGTCGCCACGGTCTGCGTACTCGTCCACCGGTTCGCTCTTCGTCTTTGCTGCGGTGGCGGCCTCGGCGGCTTCGTCGGTGTGCTTTGCGGTGTCGGCGGCCTTGTCGGCCGCACTGCCGGCACGTTTTGTGCTGGTTGCCGCCGCGCCTGCGGCACTGGCTGCTTCCTTGGCTCCGTCGGCGGCGGTGTCGGCTGCTTTGCTGGTGCTCTTGGCGGTGTTGGTGGCGTCGTCGAGTTTTACTCCCCAGCGGCCTTCGTTGGGGTTGGGGCGTGGGGTCTTGGGGCGTGTGGGACCTCCGGTGGGTCTGTGGACGGTGGGTGTGGCTTTCCCCATGTCGCCGGCCTGGCGCATGCTGATGCCCGGTAGCCCGGCCAGCGCGTGCTGGGGGTGTTTTAAGGTGGACGCGAGGTCCTTGGCTGCCTCCACCTTCGTGGTGACGGCCTCGCTGACCTTGGCCGGGATGCGGGTGAAGGCCGCACCGACGTCGTCGAGCAGGCGGTTGGCTTTGCTTAGCAGGCCTTTGAGGTTCTTGGCGGAGGTCAC
>NZ_KV810981.1:0-383 GCF_001812965.1 Actinomyces sp. HMSC075C01 | reverse complement strand
GTGCCGTGTTCATGGTGGTCTCGGCGTGCTCGCGTGACCCCTACGACGACACCTCCGGCCCCGAGACGAACGACACTCAGCTGCTGCCGGACTCCATCGAGACCAGCTACGCCTGCGCCTGCGCCGAAACCGGAGCCATGAACGGCGTCAAGATCCACAAAACAGACGTGCCAGCACGGCGGGCCTTCTGGCTGTGGTACCTCGATGAGGCCATCCCAGCAGTCCTGGCCGGCTGAGCGCTGGAAGGGGGCTCACGCGAGCCGCCCGGCCAGCTGGCACCTCACTGACCAACCCGCCAACGGTGGGGGTCGAGTCCTTCCGGCTCGGCCCCCACCGCTTCACATGTGCTCGCGGTGGCTGCGGCTGCCTCGACGTGGACGAAC
>NZ_KV810980.1:0-565 GCF_001812965.1 Actinomyces sp. HMSC075C01 | reverse complement strand
GGTCGGGGCCTGCGCGACGACAGCACCAGCCCACCCGACCGCTCCGCCCCTACCTCCAGCACGGCCTGCTCTCCAGGAACGCAGTGGCTTCCGGGGGCCAGGCAGGCGTGACCGACGTGCGCGGTCACGCCCGACTCCGGAGCGGCCGCCCGTCCACCTGGCCGCTCCAGCCCTCCCCTCAGAGCCACCTGCTCCGCAGGCCCGCTAGAGTCAATGAGAACCAGCCTGCCGCGACGCCTGTGCACGACAGGGCCCCGCTCCGACACGGCAACCTGGCCAGAGCCGGATACCGGCTCCCGGGCACCCACAGGCTCGGGGGATCGTAGGGACGCACTCATCACGGAAGCCTCCTCGCCACCGAAACAACTCCATACCCCGCCCGGCCAGGCAACACTGCCCATCCAAACGGTGTATTGACACTACCCGCATCAACGCCCCCACACCAGCCCCTCAAGGCACCCTGTGGAAAACCGGCTCTTCGTGTTTGAGGGTGCAGTGAGTAAGGCTTATTTATGTGTCCGGGGTGGGGGTGGTGGGTGCGTCGTTGCTTGGGTGGGGGTCGAGG
>NZ_KV810979.1:30714-50557 GCF_001812965.1 Actinomyces sp. HMSC075C01 | reverse complement strand
GGGCGGTGTCCTAGGCCACTAAACGATGGGGGCTACAGATCGTCAGATCCGCTGGGGTACCAGGACTCGAACCTAGAATAACTGAACCAGAATCAGTCGTGTTGCCAATTACACCATACCCCAAAGGGCCTCACCCCGGAACGGATCACGTCCGAGGCAGCGGGCAGTAATCTACACGCCCATCCCCACCCCATCAAATCGCCAGGAGGTGAAGACCGACACACAGCAGGAGCCTCAGGCGCCTCCCCCCTTCATTCTCCCGATCACGGCCTCACAAGACCCCGGCAACCGGCATCACACCCCTTTCTGAACGCCCACAACCGAGCGGGGCTCCAGAGGCATCCCCTACACTCCCATCTAGTTCCTACTCACCCCCACCCTCCTGAGAGGCAATATGCCCACCCGCATGCGACACCGTCACCGTGTAGGTCACGGCCCCTGCAGCACTCGCCTCCTCACTCCTGGACTGGCCCTGATCGCAGCCCTCCCCCTCAGCGCCTGCGGCCCCACCCGCAAGAGGCAGCTGACCGTCGAGCCCGCCGGCGCCTCCACCACGGCCGGCCCCTCCAGCTCGGACACGCCGTCCACGGCACCAACCCCGACACCATCGGCAACATCTTCCGCAACAGCCTGGACGGCCCCGAACGTCACAATCTCCAACGACACCACCGGCACGTGGCACCGGCAGGACGACATACTCGAACGACCGGTCGCGACATCATCAGAAATCAGCCAGGCCTACGACTTCGACGCAGGAGGCTGTCTAGCCATTATCTTCTACAAAGCAAACCAAACAATTCACGACGAAGGAAGAAGGGGTGGAGACAACCTCTCCTCCTCCACCGAGGTGCAGGAGACGATGTCGAACCACAGCTCTTTCTCGAGTGCACCCCAGACAAACTCGCCTCCGCCGATACATGGCACCAGTTCTTGTTCTCGACACGAGTGGCAGGACTCGATGCTGGGGCCATGGGATAAATGAGTCCCGGTACCGAGTCACAGCACCTTCCCTCCTCCTTCCTCACCACCAGGAGAGCCGCATTGCCTCATTCAGCACAGCACCATCGCCAGATACTCCTCGCCCGCACCCCCTCCAGGACTCGTCGCCTCGCCCTGGGAATGTGCCTCGCAGCCAGCCTGGCGCTGAGCGCCTGCGGCCCCGCCCACAAGGGGCAGCTGAGCGTCGAGCCCGCCGGCGCCTCCACCGAGGCCAGCGAATCCAGCTCGCCCGCACCCTCCAAGTCACCGAGCCCGACCGCCTCAGCGTCAACACCCTCCCCCTCGGCAACGACATGGACGGCACCGAGTGTCACGGTCTCCAATGAGGACTCGTCGGTCTGGACGCACGACGACGAGCGCATCAAGAAGGACTCGGCCGGCCCTAACGGGACTATTGACGGATACACGGTCAACGCCAACCCCGCCTGCTTCGGCTATATTTCCACGACCGCCGAGGAGAGGTACTACAACCTCCGAGGAGTCGGGGACGACATTCAGTCCAAGGCGGCTCTCAAGAGTCAGCAGACGATCTTCTCCGATTATCAGACGACACAGGGTCCAAACCCGGTGGACGCCGTCCGGGACGACAGCGGGACCTTGCCGGGCTATGAGGAGACCTTCTCCGTGACCGTCAACTTCTCGGACGCACCCAACACGCCCATGGATGGATATCGCTTCGACAGGCGAGTGGGAGAGAAGGGGTTCGCTGTCGAGGTCATGCTGCTGTGCCCCCAGGGCTCCCTCATCGGGCTGGATCAGTGGCACACGATTCTGGGAGGCATCCGGCTCCAGGGAATCGACGCCGGAGCCATGTAATCGGCCAGCACGGCCCGCAGAAGAGCGGGACGGCTGGTGCGGCCCTGTACTCGGCTTTGCACTCACTGAGCCGGTGGGGTCGGGACGCCCGCACTCAGCGCCGCGTCCCGGCCCCACCGGCTCAGTTCATCGTGCAGTCACCTCACCCGAGCCGGGCCCGAAGAGCCTTCAGCCTGTCCAGGGTGGAGCTGCTTCCGAGGATCTCCATGGACTCGAACAGGGGCGGAGAGACCTGTCGCCCGGTCACCGCGACACGCAACGGGCCGTAGGCCAGACGCGGTTTGATCCCCTCGCCGTCGGGCATGCCCCGCCCCTCGACGATGGCGGTCTTGAGGGTCTCCTCCAGATGGTCCTTGTCCCACTGCTCAGGGCTGAGCCCCTCCAGGGCGCTGATGCCCGCCTCCAGCACGTCTCCGGCCGAGGCCTTGAGCTTGGCCAGGGCCTTGTCGTCAACGACGAGATCGTCGTCGGACACGAAGAGGAAGCCGAGCATGTCGCGGCTCTCGCGCAGCAGCTGGATCCGCGTCTGGATGAGAGGGGCAGCCTCGTTGAGGATCTCCTGCTCCCGAGCAGTGAGCTTGTCGAAGGAGTCCGCTGAGACCAGTGGCACCTGAGCGGTCTCTCCGGTCGGGTCGGGGTAGGCGTCGGCGAGGTAGGGCACCAGCCGGTTCCGGAAGTCGGTCTCTCCCAGCGCACGCACCTGCTCGGCATTGATGGCCTCGCACTTCTTGGGGTCGAAGCGGGCCGGGTTGGGGTTGACGTCATGGACGTCGAAGGCCTCGATCATCTCGGCGGCGGAGAAGACGTCGCGGTCCGCGCTCAGCGACCACCCCAAGAGGGCCAGGTAGTTGAGGAGGCCCTCGGGGATCATGCCGCGGTAGCGGTGGATGAGGAGGTTGGACTGCGGGTCTCGCTTGGACAGCTTCCGATTACCCTCCCCCATGACGTAGGGCAGGTGACCGAACTCGGGAATGACCTGAGCCCGACCGATGTCCATGAGGGCCCGGTAGAGGACCACCTGCCGCGGAGTGGAGGACAGCAGGTCCTCACCGCGCAGAACATGGGTGATGCCCATCGCGGCGTCGTCAACGGGGTTGACCAGGGTGTAGAGGGGCTCACCGCCTGCGCGCACGACGACGTAGTCCGGCACACTACCGGCCTTGAAGGTGATCGGGCCGCGGACCAGATCGGTGAAGGTGATGTCCTCCTCCGGCATCCGCATCCGCAGGACGGGCAGGCGCCCCTCGGCGCGGAAGGCGTCCTTCTGCTCCTGGGTCAGATCGCGGTCGAAGCCGTCGTAACCGAGCTTGGGGTCCTCGCCGCGCTCACGGTGACGGGCCTCGATCTCCTCGGGGGTGGAGAAGGACTCGTACAGGTAGCCGGCCGCCAGCAGCTCGGCGGCCACCTCCTTGTACAGGTCCATGCGCTGGGACTGGCGGTAGGGCTCATGAGGGCCGCCCTTACCCACACCCTCGTCCCAGTCCAGGCCCAACCACGTCAGGGAGTCCAGGATGGCGTCGAAGGACTCCTCGGAGTCACGGGCGGCGTCGGTGTCCTCGATCCGGAAGACGAAGGTGCCACCGGTATGGCGGGCGTAGGCCCAGTTGAACAGGCAGGTGCGCACCATGCCCACGTGAGGGGTTCCCGTGGGTGAGGGGCAGAAACGCACGCGCACGGACGATGAGCCCTGCTCCGGGATACCGGAGGCGGCTGCGGGCTCAGGACGGACAGCGGATGAGTGATCACTGAGTTCAGGCATGATAGGGCCAGGATAGCCCCCTCAAGTGCCGCTCAGGGAACAGGGTGGGTAACCCCCTGAAGGGGGTTCCCCACCATTCCGAGAGATGGGGATCTCACCCCATCGCACTGCGCACATAGACGAATTAACATGCCACCCATGAGAACATGATGTCGCCGCCAGGAAGTCCTCGTGACTTCCACCAGAAGTGCTGACATCCCCAGCCCGTTCGGGAAGACTCTCGACTCATCGTTCCTTGGAGGCCTCATGTCCCCGTCCCTGCATCCCTTGGCACGTTCCGCCAACCGCCGCCGATCGGCTCTCAGACTCCCCCTTGTCGCGGGGCTCAGCCTCGCTCTGGCCGTCCCGGCTCTCGCTGCGTGCCAGGACGAGTCCGGCCCCGCGCACCCCAGCGCCTCCAGCAGTGCGTCATCATCCGCTGAAAAGTCGGGCAAGGGCACGGAGCCGTCGGGAAAGCCCTCCGACTCCTCCAGCACAGAGGGCACAGAGGTCAATGGAGGTGCAGCCGGCTGGCACATCATCGTGTCAGCACCGGGCTGGACTAACACGAAGCGCGATACCGGAGGAGTCAATGAGCTGGTCAGCGACGACGGCTGCCAGTTCGTGACGATGCAGAACCTCCTCAACGGACAGCTCTCCACTGACCGCGAGGACACAGAAACATACGCGGCGAACGAGCAGCAGAAGTTCTCTCAGGGTGTCACCCATGTGAGCTTCAAACCCGCACAGGATGATTCGACCTCCGTCAAAGACGCCTCTGGAAACGCTATTGAGACCAAGAGGCTGGACTGGACCTACACCGGCAAGGACGGCAAGGAATACCAAGCCACTGAGTTCATCAGAGCATTCTCGACCATCAAGAGGCCGACCATGCTCACCGCAACTCTCATCTGCCCCAAGGACAAGTACTCCACCGCTGTTCTTGACGATCTCATGAAGGACACGACCGTCACCGACCCAGGCCCGGCCGACATGGATGAGGGCACATCCGGCGATGGCGCGGGCAAGGACTCCAAGAGCGACGACAAGAAGAGCGACGAGAAGGGCTCGGGAAGCTCTCCCAAGGACACCTGATCGGGCCCTCGGCTCCCCTTGAGCCGATGCAACACCGGTACTCACCGGGTATGGGTGGGGTTCCCGGGGCATGCCTCGAGAACCCCACCCATCGTCATCGGGGCGAGGACTCCAGCTCCTCAGCACCAGTCACATTGCCTCAGCGACGGACCACCGGGTTGGAGAAGAAGCCGATGCCCTCGACCTCGACCTCGACGCGCTGACCGGCGCGGATCTCGCCGACTCCCGCCGGCGTTCCAGTGAGAATGACGTCGCCGGGCAGGAGGGTGAAGATCGTCGATACGTAGGCGACCAGCTCGGGAATCGTGCGGATCATGTCCGTGGTCCGCCCCTCCTGGACGAGGCGGCCGTCGACCCGGGCGCGCACCATCGCGTCGCCAGGCGAGAAGAGCGGCTCGCGGCCGGGCTCGGGAACCTCAATCCACGGCCCCAGGGGGCAGGAGGTGTCGAAGGCCTTGGCCCGCACCCACTGCGGCTCGGCGCGCTGGCGGTCTCGGGCCGAGACGTCGTTGGCGACCGTGTAGCCCAGGATGACGTCGTCGGCGTGGTCCACGGGAACGTCCTTGGCGAGGGTCTTGAGGACGATGGCGAGCTCGGCCTCGTAGTGGATCTCGTCGCTCCAGGAGGGTAGGACGATGGGAGCATCCGGGCCGATGACGGAGGTGTTGGGCTTGAGGAAGACGACCGGGTCGCGCGGTGGCTCGTCCTCCCCCATCTCGGTGATGTGGCCCGCGTAGTTCTTCCCGATCCCCACGACCTTGGAGCGCGGGATGACCGGCGACAGGAGCCGGGCCTCACGCAGCTCGACGACTTCCCCGGTGGCCTCGGGCAGGGAGTAGAGAGGGTCTCCCTTGAGGACCAGGAGGTGCCCCTCGGACTCGCCCGAGGCGGTCTGTTCCTCGGGCATGCCCTGAACAATGCCGTAGCGGGGCTCGTCACCGGTGGAGAAGCGCGCGATCTTCATGGGCCTCAGCCTAGCGCTGTTGGGCTCAGCTGCCCGAGGCCTCCTCGAGCGCGGCGCGACGCTCCGTGATGGCGGCGTGGGCAGCGCCGTCGGCGGCCCAGACGTCTCCGGGGAGCGTGCCGGGCAGGTAGGGGTTGTCGGTGGCGATGAAACGGATCTCGTCCTTCTCACCGGCCTCGACGGCGCGGCGCTGGGCCTCCCAGTCGCGCAGGGCGCCGAAGGCCCAGCCTCCCAGGGCGAGGATGGAGACCATGTTGATGACGGTCATCGCTCCCATGACGAGGTCGGAGAGGTTCCACACGAAGGTGAGGGTGGACAGGGAGCCGACGGCGGTGGCCACGATGATCATGGTCCGCAGGGCGTAGTGCTTGTGCTGCTTGCCCTGGAGGTAGTCCATGTTGACCTGGGCGTAGGTGTAGTTGCCCAGGAGCGAGGAGTAGGCGAAGACGAAGATGATGACGGCCATGAGGTACTGCGCCCAGCCGCCGAGCACGTTGGTGACCGATGCCGAAGTCAGGGTATTGGCGGCGTCCGCAGCCGCTTTGGCTGCCTCTTTGGAAACGCTGGGGCCTGCCGGGGTGTAGACCCCGGAGAGCAGGACGATGAGGGCGGTGACCGTGCACACCACGATGGTGTCGACGAAGACGCCCAGGGACTGCACGAATCCCTGCTGCACGGGGTGGGCCACGGTGGCGGTGGCCGCGATGTTGGGGACTGAGCCCTCACCAGCCTCGTTGGAGAACAGGCCTCGGCGGGTGCCGTGGAGAAGTGCGGCGGCGAATCCCCCGGCAACACCGGCGAAGGCCGCGTTGATTCCAAAGGCGCCCTCGAAGATGGAGAGGATCGCACCCGGGATCGCGCCGATGTGCAGCACCAGGATGGCCACGGCGATGAGGGCGTAGACCACCGTCATGATCGGCACGAGCCACTCCGAGACGACAGCGACCGACTTGATGCCCTTGAAGATGATCGGCGTGGTGATGACGACCAGAGCGACAGCGGTCATCCACGGCTCGATGCTGAAGGTTTTCTTCATCGTGGCTGCGATCGTGTTGGCCTGGGTGGCCTCGTAGGCGAAGCCGAAGACGAAGGTGATGACGACGGCGAAGACCTTAGCCGCGGGCTTGGACCCCAGGCCGCGCTGGATGTAGTAGGCCGGGCCCCCGCGGAAGGTGCCGTCGGGGTGGGTGACCTTGTAGAGCTGGGCGAGGGTGGCCTCGATGAATCCGGTGGCCATGCCCACCAGCGCCACGATCCACATCCAGAACACGGCGCCGGGGCCGCCCATGGTGATGGCGATGGCCACGCCCACGATGTTGCCGGTGCCCACACGGGAGGCCAGCCCGACGGCGAAGGCCTGGAAGGAGGAGATCCCGCCCTCCTTGCTGTCACGGGAGGAGGTGATGGCCCGCACCATGTAGGGGAAGAGCCGCAGCTGCACGAATCCGGTCCGCACAGTGAAGTACAGGCCACCCAGCACGAGCAGCCAGGCGAGCAGGTAGAGGAACAGGTACCCGGCGGCATCATCGAGGATCTTGGCGCCACCGTCGAAGAAGCGCTCCAAGGAGGCGACCCAGCTGTTGTCTGCACTGGATGTCGCACTGGTCAAGGAAGCCAGAACCGGTTGCACGTGAGAACCTCCGTAGGGGGTGGGATGACGGCGCGGGCGGACAAGAGGCGCGAACCAGCACGGGAACGGTCCGTACCGGAATACACGTCCCGTCCACGTCTCCCTCCTTCGGGAGGGGCTGGCACCGTATTCGCGAAGGCTACGGATACAGTGTTTCGATCCGGTGACGGCCCCGTGGCACTGCTGCCACACGAAGCGGAGTGGCAGCAGTCCCACGGGAGCGCCGATCTATCGGCCGGTCGAGTACTCCCATGCACCTTCCGGCAGGGACGCTGGAAGGTACTGGGAGTCCCCGCGGAAGACCGGTTGGCCGCCCTCCGACGTCGACATGCCCCGCCTGGCCTCCCAGTCCCTGAGCGCACCGACGACCCACCGGCTCAGAAGCACCAGCGCCACGAGGTTGATGATGGCGCCCAGCCCCAGGAGTACGTCCGCCAGGGTCCACACGGTGGTCAGCTGCTGCACGCTGCCGACGCCGGCGCAGATGACGGCGCCGATCTGGAGCGCGCGCGAGATCCCGGGACGGTCGGTGAGGTAGTCGAGGCAGACCTGGGCGTAGGAGAAGGCCCCGATGATGGTGGTGTAGGCCAGGACGACGATGAGCAGCGCCATGGGCCAGCGGCTCCACTCCCCCACGAGGTGGGCGATGGCGTCCTGGGTGAGGGTTCCCGCGCTCTCCTTGGCACTCACCCCGGGGTGGAGGACCTCCGGGCCGGCGACCAGGATCGCCAGCGCCGTCGCCGTGCAGACGAACAGGGTGTCCACCACGACCCCGAAGGCCTGAATGAAGCCCTGCTGCACGGGGTGACTCACGGTGGCCGAGCCCGCGGCGCAGGCGGCCCCTCCGAGCCCAGCCTCATTGGAGAACAGGCCGCGGCGCACGCCGTTGAGCAGCGCGGCGGTCAGCCCGCCGGCCACGCCGCCCAGTCCCTGGCGTAGGCCGAAGGCGCCCTCGATGATGGAGCACAGCGCCTCAAAGGCCTGGGCGGGGTGGGTCAGGAGGATGGCCAGCACCAGCACGAGGTAGGCCAGCGCCATGAACGGGGCCAGGTACTCGGCCACACGGGCCATGGCGCGCAGGCCTCCCAGGAGGACCGGGGCGGTCAGGGCCACAACGAGGACGGCTCCCAGGCTCGGCGAGAGGCCCCCGGCTCTATGAAGGGCGACGGTGATGGCGTTGGCCTGCACCATGGGCATGACCAGGCCGTTGGCGATGAGGAAGACGACGGCGAACACCCCGCCCAGGATCGGCAGCCCCAGCCCTCGCGAGATGTAGTAGGCGGGGCCACCGCGGAAGGTGCCGTCAAGACGACGCATCTTGAACAGCTGGGCGAGTGTGGCCTCGCTGAAGGCGGTGGCGGTTCCCAGGATCGCCACAAGCCACATCCACAGCACGGCTCCGGGCCCGCCCAGGATGAGCGCCAGCGCGACCCCGACGATGTTGCCGGTCCCCACCCGACAGGCCAGTCCGACGGCGAAGGCCTGGAAGGAGGTGATGCCGCCGTGGCTGCCGTCGCGTGAGCCGACCACTGAGGCGGCGATCGCGTCGCTGTGCCGCAGCTGGACAGCCCCGGTTCTCACGGTGAAGAAGATGCCCGCTCCGATGAGGAGCCACATGAGGCCCCAGGAGTAGAGCATGTCGGAGACGGAGGTCAGGGCGGCGTCGACCTGATCCATCCATGAGATGCGCCCCAGAGGTGACATGACGATCAGCCCCGCTTCGCCACGTCGTCGGGCTCCCAGATCCCGGGGACCACGTCTCCGGGCAGGAGGGAGTTGCCGTGCCCCACGAAGGCGGGCTCGGTGATGCCCCGGGCGCGCTGGGACTCGAAGTCGCGCAGTGCTCCGATGACCCAGGGGGCCAGACGGACGATGACGACGAGGTTGAGCACGCCCAGGAGCCCCAGGGCGATGTCGGACAGGGCCCAGACGACGGGCAGGGTCAGGACGGTGCCGCCGAAGGCCGCGGCGGTCAGGACGATCCCGAAAATCTGCTCGGCCCGGCGTTCTCCGCCCAGGAAGTTGACGTTGACCTGCGCGTAGGAGTAGCAGCCCAGCACCGTAGAGAAGACCAGGACGAAGATGAGTACCACCATGGGCCAGATGGTCCAGGCGCCCAGGTGCTCGGCAACCGCCTGCTGGGTGAGGATCGCTCCGACCAGGGAGCCGTCGCCGGGGTGGTAGGCCTTGGTGGTCAGCAGGATGAGCAGGCCGGTGGCCGTGCACACCAGGATCGTGTCGACGAAGACGCCGAAGGACTGGATGAGGCCCTGGCGCACGGGGTGGGCGACGGTCGCGGTGCCAGCGGCATTGGGGACGGTTCCGAGCCCGGCCTCGTTGGAGAACAGCCCGCGACGCACGCCGTTGAGCAGTGCCGCGAGGATTCCTCCGGCGGTGCCGAACAGGGCCTGGTTGAGGCCGAAGGCCCCTTCAAGGACGCTCCCCAGGACCTCGGGGAGCCTACCGATGTTGAGGATGATGACCACCACGGCCATGAGCACGTAGGCCAGCGCCATAAGGGGGGCCAGCCACTCCGCGATACGGGCCACGAGCCGAACCCCGCCCAGGACCACGGGAGCGGTGAGCAGGACGAGGAAGACTCCGACCATCCAGCCCGAGACGCTGGGGACGGTGGCGGTGATGACCTCGGCCAGCGAGTTCGTCTGCACCATGACCACTGTCACGCCGACCGAGACGATGCACATGGCGGCGAAGATCTTGCCCCACAGGGCCGATCCCAGACCGTTCTTGATGTAGTAGGCCGGGCCCCCGCGGAAGGTGAAGTCCCGGCCGCGCTCCTTGAAGATCTGGGCGAGCGTGGACTCCACGAAGCTGGTGGCCATGCCGATGAGGGCGACGACCCACATCCAGAACAGGGCTCCGGGACCGCCGGCCACAATGGCCAGGGCGACTCCGGCGATGTTCCCGATGCCGACGCGCGCGGCCAGTCCCACGGCGAAGGCCTGGAAGGAGGAGATACCGCCCTGCGCACTGGAGCGGGACCCGGACAGCGAGTTGACCATGGTGCCGAAGTGGCGCAGCTGAACCAGGTGGGAGCGGGCGGTCAGGTAGATGCCGACCAGGATGAGCAGGGCGGCAAGAAGATAGGTGTAGAAGAAGTTGTCGACGGAGTTGAGCAGGTTCTCGATGCTGGCGAGGTTCATGCGTCTGCTCCTGTCGAGGCGGCGGGCTGGCTGCTGGCTGGGGTCGCTGCGGGAACGTCGTCGGCGGTGCTGTCCGCCTCGGCCAGGCTGGCCCGCTCACCGGCCCAGACGTCACCGGGGAGGTCACCGGGCAGGTAGGGGTTGCCCACACCGTTGAACAGGGGGGCGACTCGTCCTGCCGAACGCTGAGCGTCCCAGTCCCTGAGCGCCCCCACGCCCCAGCGGGCGAGCCAGATGAGGGCGACCAGGTTGGTCAGGGTCATGACGGCCATGGTGATGTCGACGGTGTTCCACACGACGGTCAGAGAGGCGAGGGCCCCCAGCCCGGTAGAGACCACTGAGACGAGTCGGGGCAGCCAGCGCCACTCGGGCCGCTCGGAGATGAAGGTCATGGAGACCTCTGAGTAGGTGGCCGCGGCGATGATGGAGGAGAAGGCCAGAACGAAGATGACGATGGCCATGGGGATGGCCGTCCAGCCGCCGAGGGTGGCGGCGACGGCGTCGGAGGTCAAGGTTGCCGCGGCATCGGTGGTGAGTTTGCCCGCCTCGACGAGAACGGGGCTGTAGACCCCGGAGACCAGGATGATGAAGGCGGTCGCGGTGCACACAATGATGGTGTCGACGAACACGCCGAGGGACTGAATGAGCCCTTGCTGGACGGGGTGGGCAACGGTGGCGGTGGCGGCGGCGAAGGGGGCGGTGCCCTGCCCGGCCTCGTTGGAGAACAGGCCGCGGCGGGTCCCGTTGGTCAGGGCGGCGATGATGCCCCCGGTCATCCCTCCGGCGAAGGGTGTCGGGCCGAAGGCCGAGGAGACGATCGTGACCACAAGCCCCCAGAGCTGGGTGATGTGGAGGGCGACGATGACAACGGCCATCACGACATAGACCAACGCCATGATGGGCGCCATCCACTCGGTGACGCGAGCGACCCGGCGCACTCCGCCCAGGATGACGAGGGCGGCCAGCCCCACCAGCACCGCGGCGGCGGCGCTCGGGGGCAGGTGCAGCGGGGAGTCCGGGCCGATGACCCCGGCGACGGCGTTGGACTGGACCATGATGATGGAGAAGCCGCAGGTGAAGATCGTCAGTCCTGCGAAGACGACACCCAGGGGCCGGCTGCGCATCCCGCGCGCCATGTAGTAAGCGGGCCCGCCACGGAAGGAGCCGTCGGTGTGGCGGACCTTGAACATCTGGGCCAGGGTCGCCTCGAAGAAGGCCGTGGCCATGCCGACCAGGGCGACCACCCACATCCAGAAGATCGCACCGGGGCCTCCCAGGATGAGGGCGGCGGCCACTCCGAAGACATTGCCGATGCCCACGCGGGCGGCCAGGGAGATCGTGAAGGCCTGGAAGGAGGAGATG
Organism: Actinomyces sp. HMSC075C01; assembly: GCF_001812965.1. Lineage (NCBI taxonomy): Bacteria > Bacillati > Actinomycetota > Actinomycetes > Actinomycetales > Actinomycetaceae > Actinomyces > Actinomyces sp. HMSC075C01. Next base: position 38,789 of record NZ_KV810979.1, on the reverse strand, counting down.
CCTCCTTGAGCCCCGGAACGCGACCCGGCCACCTGGCGGAACATGTCCGGCAGGCGGCGGAGCTGCACGAAGCCGGTGCGGACGGTCAGTAGGATCCCGGTACCGACAAGCACCCACATGGTGATGTGGAGCGTGATCCAGTCCGAGACCGCCGCGAGCTGAGCGGCGAGGGCATCCATGGGAGATTCAGCCTTTCACGGTGTCGCGACAGGTGGGGACGGCCCGCATGCTCTCATGAATCGCCGTCCGGGACATAGTGCGGTCGTTCCTCAGGATGCGGGCGCGGGCCGACGCCGCACGGTTCAGGCCCCGGTCGTGGCCTCGGGCGGGTCGGCGGGCGCCCAGAACTCCTGGTGGTCGAGCACCAGCTGGACGGGCCGGCCGTCCTCATCCAGGCCCCAGTAGGCCTGAGCGGCGCCGGGATGCCGGCCGGCCGAGGTCGAGGCACCGATGGGCCCCGACCCCGGATCCATGAGGAAGGCCCGTTGCATCTGTCTCCATACTCGGGAGTACTGCCGGTGGGTCATGCCGAAGTAGGCGTCGGCGTCGGCGATGGCTCCGTTACCCGACCTGGTGTCCAGCTCATGCCACGGATGCACATCCGTTGAGTACACACGTCTGTTCATGATGATCGCGTGCTTCCACTGCACCGGCTCGCGGTCCGCGAGGATGACGCGCAGCGCGGCCACACTCCGTTCCCCACCCAGCGTGGTGAGCAGGGCCTGAGCCCGCGCCACACCGGGTTCGATCCTGAGGGCGCACAGGCACATACTTCCGAAGGGGTCTCCCACCGCCAGGTAGCTGCCGTGCGGGAACTGACCGATCTCCTGAATCTTGACCGGCCCGACCTCAGCATTACGACGCGCCTGCTCAATGGCTTTGGCGAGCAAAGGGGCGAAGACCTCCGGGTCGTCCCAGTCGCCGTCTCCTTCCTGCCACTCCATGCCCTCCTCAATGAACTCCTCACTGAGCGCCTCGCAGGCCCAGGAGGCGGAGAACACGGCCGCGGGGTCGGGCATGTCCTCCTTGTGCTGGGCCTCCATGGGACTCGTCTTGTCAGCGGCGGCCTTCCAGGCCTCGAGCACGTCCTTATCCACCAGTGGGGAGCCCGGCTCCTCGCGGTAGTCGTCAATGGTGTCGATCCGCCAGTCGCCGCCGACGCGAACCAGCATCATTTCGATAATGGGGTCCCCCATGGCGCGCCGGCTTCGAGCCAGCCTTGCCATAGCGCTCGTACCGTAGACATCGATACGTTCAATCGTGACGGCTTCCGGGCTGAAGGCTGCCGGTTCAGAGAAACCAGCGATGTCTCCCTTGAGCGATCTCTCCAGCTGATGAGTAGCTCGGAGTGCTGCCGTCTTCGCAAACCACGTGGGGAACGGATCCTCCTCTTTCCACTTGTCGAACAGCGGCTTGACCTCGGCGTGGGCAGCGGCGTAGTCGGCGAGGAAGGCCTCGATGCGGGTACGGGGGTCCATCGTTCTCCTACGGCAGACTGGACGGACGGTAGGTGCCCAGCATGCCACAGGCCGACCGCGCCCCCTTCACAGCGAGCCCTTGACCGCCGTCTTGCCGAGCCGCCCCCGCCCGGCCCCGGTCAGGGAAGGATGTCCTCGTAGTACGTGCCTCGCAGGAAGCGGTTCAGGGCCTTCTCGCCGGGGAGCCTGCCGTCATTCATCGTTTTCGCAGCCGCCAGCAGTGCACGGACGTCGTACTGGGCGGGCCAGATCGGAGGAACGTCTCGGTCGAGGTCGAGCAGCCCGTAGACGGCCATCATCGCTGTGCGTGCCGATCCCTCGGTCGTGAAGACGCAGTCATCGGGCGTCTCAACGAACTGCCCGAGAAGGCCGAGATTGACGCAGCCATCCGGAATCACCTCGGGCCTGTCCCCAGCACGTCGAGGCATGAAGAAGGAGGTGATGTAGGGCATCGTCGCCAGGCGAACCTTGGTGCGCCTCTTGATCTCCTCGAACTGACCGATCAGGCCGAAGTGGTAGCAGTACTCCTTCAGGACCTCCTCACCGGTGCACTCGATCATCGGCTTACGCACGCAGTTCCCCAGAGCGTGCGGATAGAGACCGTAGGCCCAGGCCACGCCCCAGTCCTTCGGTTGAGCCCGGAACTGGGGCTGACGATTCATGGTCAGTGACAGGCACCAGCCTGAGTCCTCCGCGGTGATGATGCCTCCGGTGACCGTGCGGCCCGACAGGGGATCGTTGCCGGTGAGCTCATGGATCTTCTTCAGGAAGGGGTGGTCAGCCCCCATGAAGCTGAAGGAGGCGGATTCCCACACGGTCTTGTGGGGGTCGGAGCAGAACACGTCAGGGCGGCCGAAGACCGCTGACTTCTTCGCGAGGTTGCGCCACAGTGTCCAGGCGCCTCCGGGCCGGTCGGTGAGGAAGGGAGGAACGGTGTCCATATCGCCGTAGCCGGTGGACTCGGTGCACGAGCCGATGGTGGCCAGGACCAGATCCTTCTCGGCGACGTCGATGGTTCCCTCCTGCCCGTCGGTTCGATGGAAACGAATACCGGTGACCACCTTGCGCCCGGAGGTGATGATCATCTCCAGGTCGTCGACACAGGTGTCGTACTGGAAGACCACACCCTTGTCCTTCAGCCAACGGGTCAGCGGCAGGACGAAGGACTCGAACTGGTTGTAACGCGAGAAGCGCAGACAGGACAGATCGGAGAACCCGGGGAAGTACTGAAGGAAGCGGTGCATGTACCGCTTCATCTCGGTGAGGGACTCGTACTGCTGGAAGGCGAACATGGTCTTGAACAGCGTGTAGAAGTTCGAGGCGAGGAAATCGGCGTCGAACCAGTCCTCAATGGTCTTGCCGTAGGTCGCCTCCTCCTTGGCCATCAGCAGCTTGATGACTGCACGCTGGCCCTTCTTGTTCAGCCCCATCTTGTAGGTGTCCCGACGACGCCCGCAGTGGTGGATCACCCGGCACGGGTCGATGTTGGGGTCGTTCTCGTTAACCGTGCGGAACTCGTCAAGGACGGTGTAGGGCTCGGGCATCTCCAGTGCCGGGATCTCACGCATGATGTCCCAGAAACACTCGAAGTGCTGGCCCATCTCCCTGCCCCCGCGAGCGATGAAGCCCTTGTCGGTGTCCCCGGCGCCGTCGAATGAGCCGCCGGGGACGGCGAGCTGTTCCAGGACGGTGATGTTGCACCCCGGCATGCGCCCGTCACGGATGAGGAAGGCCGCGGCCAGCAGGGCACCGATGCCCGAGCCCACGAGGTAGGCCCTGCGCTCGGCAATATCGGCCGGCGGAACAGGGTGGTTCTGGGTGTAGAGGCCGAGGTCGTTATGGACGAACGGGTTCCCGTCCGGTGAGACGGGGTAGGTCCGCTGGTAGGTGGGCACGGTTCGCGTCATGGTCTCCTCCTGGGAGCAGCCGGATGTCACTTGTTGATATGTCCGTGAACGCCGGCGCGGCGACGGTCGGCCGGTGCGGTGCGGTGCGGGGCACTCACACTGTATGCCTGCCTCCTGAGGTCTTGCCCCACCGTCGCGCCATCTCCATGAGAGCATGTCGCCATGACGGCCCCTGCACTGAATGCGATGCTAGACGCCCTCATCCCGGCTGACGATCCCGAGCGCGTCCCCGAGCCCGAGGAGGTCTATCTGGCCTTCTCAAGCTGGGCGGAGGCGACCGGCCGTCCCCTCTACCCGCACCAGGATGAGGCGCTCTCAGAGATTCTGGAGGATCGCCACGTCATTGCCGCCACCCCGACCGGCTCGGGCAAGTCGATGATCGCGCTGGCCGCCCACACCGCCTCCCTGGCCCGCGGTGGCCGCTCCTACTACACGGCCCCCCTCAAGGCCCTGGTCAGTGAGAAGTTCTTCGAGCTGGTGCGCCTGTTCGGGGCGGATAACGTCGGCATGGTCACCGGGGACACCTCCATCAACGCCGCCGCCCCGATCATCTGCTGCACCGCGGAGATCCTGGCCAACCAGTCCCTGCGCGAGGGCGAGGACATGGACGTGGACTGCGTCATCATGGACGAGTTCCACTACTACGCCGACCCGCAGCGCGGCTGGGCCTGGCAGGTGCCCCTCCTGGAGCTGCCCCAGGCGCAGATGGTGCTGCTGTCGGCCACGCTGGGCGACGTCTCCTTCTTCGTGCGGGACCTGCGCAAGCGCACGGGCCGCGAGGTCGCCGTCGTCGACGACGCCGTGCGGCCGGTGCCGTTGGAGATGGAGTACGTCGTCGAGCCGATCGGTGAGCTGCTTCAGCGCCTGGTGGGGCAGGACAAGGCGCCGGTCTACGTCGTCCACTTCTCCCAGAAGGAGGCGGTGGAGCGGGCGACCTCCCTGCTGAGCGTGGACCTGGTGCCCAAGTCCCGTAAGGCCGAGGTGGCGAAGGCACTCGGTGACTTCCGCTTCGGGAGCGGTTTCGGGGCCACGCTCTCGCGGCTGCTGCGCGCCGGGATCGGCGTGCACCACGCGGGCATGCTGCCGCGCTACCGGCGGCTGGTGGAGCGTCTGGCCCGTGAGGGACTGCTGTCCGTCATCTGCGGCACGGACACGCTCGGGGTGGGGATCAACGTGCCGATCCGCTCGGTGGTCATGACCTCCCTGGTGAAGTTCGACGGTTCCAAGGAGCGTCACCTCACCGCCCGCGAGTTCCACCAGATCGCCGGGCGGGCGGGGCGCGCCGGCTTCGACACCCGCGGCTACGTCCTCGTCCAGGCCCCCGAGCACGTCATTGAGAACGCCAAGGCGCTGGCCAAGGCCGGCGACGACGAGCGCAAGCGCCGCAAGATCGTGCGTAAGAAGGCCCCCGAGGGGCGCGTCAACTGGACGGACAAGACCTTCGAGCGGCTGCGCGACGCGGCCCCGGAGACACTGACCAGCCAGTTCCAGGTCACCACCACCATGGTGCTCAACCTCATGGAGCGAGCCGGCGACCCGGTGGCGGCGATGGCGGGCCTGCTGGAGCGCGCCCACGAGCCCGAGGCCCAGCGGCGCCGACACGTGCGCCGCGCCCTGGAGATCTACCTGTCGCTGCGCACGGCGGGCGTCCTGACGCACGTCTCCAGCGCCCAGGCCGCCGCCGACGGGCGCCCCCGGCTGCGCCTGGCCGTGGACCTGCCGGCCGACTTCGCCCTCAACCAGCCCCTGGCGCCCTTCGCCCTGGCGGCCATGGACCTGCTGAACGTGGAGGCCCCGGAGCACACGGTCGACGTCGTCAGCGTCGTCGAGGCCACCCTGGACGATCCGCGCCCGCTGCTCTACGCCCAGCAGCGCGCCGCCCGCGGCGAGGCGATCGCCGCGATGAAGGCCGAGGGCATGGACTACGAGGAGCGCATGGCCGCCCTGGAGGAAGTCACCTGGCCCCAGCCGCTGGCCGAGCTGCTCTCCCCCGCCCTGGAGATGTACAAGCAGGCCAACCCGTGGATCGCTGAGCACGAGCTGGCCCCGAAGTCGGTGGTGCGCGAGATGGTGGAGAACGCGATGACCTTCTCCGACCTCATCTCCCGCTACGAGCTGGGCCGCAGCGAGGGCGTGGTGCTGCGCTACCTGACCGACGCATACCGGGCGCTGCGCCAGGTCGTGCCCGAGGAGCACCGCACTCCCGAGGTCGTCGAGCTCATCGACTGGCTGGGGGCGCTCGTGCGCGCCGTCGACTCCTCCCTGCTCGATGAGTGGGAGGCGCTCGGCCAGGCCCAGGCCGGCAAGGCCGGCGAGGCCGCCGGCCTGCTGGAGGGCAACCGTCCCGGCGCGGACGACTCGGCCGGGGTGGAGCGGGCCTTCGGCGCGGACGAGGACGGGACGGTGGCCTTCACTCGCAACCGCCACGCCTTCCGGGTGGCGGTGCGCCGGGAGATGTTCCGGCGCGTGGAGCTCATGGCGCGCGACGACGTCGAGGCCCTGGGCCGTCTGGATGCCTCCTCCGGCTGGGGCGAGGACCGCTGGGACGAGGTGCTGGGCCGTTACTGGGACGAGTACGACTGGATCGGCACGGACACCTCGGCTCGGGCGATCTCGCTGGCGCCTCTCGACGAGGACCCCGATGAGACGGCCCTGGCGACAGCCGGGGTCAGTGAGCGCCTGCGTGAGGCCCTGGATGCCTCTGGCAGGCAGGTGTGGCTGGCCACGCAGGTCCTGGAGGACCCCGACGGCGATCACGACTGGCGTCTGACGGCCCTGGTGGATCTGGCCGAGTGCGACCGGGAGGGGCGCGCGGTCGTCCACCTGCTGTCCGTGGGCCCGCAGCAGGGTTAGCCCGCCTCGTTGGCTTCCACGACGGGCCTGACCGGCTGGCGCAGGACGGTCTTCATCCTCTCCGGCGCCACGCGCCTGGGGTCGCTGAGATAGATCTCGTGGTGGGGCCCGTTCCAGGTAAGCCCGAGGCGCGGCATGACCTCGTCGTGCAGGCGCGCCAGGGTGGGGGCCTCGTCGTCGTAGGTGCCCACGTGGAGGATCTGCAGCGACCTGCCCTCGCTCAGGGGGAGCTCCTTGAGGGCGGAGATGGGCAGCTCGGGCTTCTTGCGCGCGGCCTGTGCCAGCCCCTCGGCGATGTCCTGCGAGGAGACCGCCTCGGGCAGGGGGATCATCATGGTCCAGTCCCACTCCCCCTTGTCACCGGCGACGAAGGCCGCATTGTCGGCGCTCGTCCACAGTCCTTCCAGGGGCCCGACGACGAAGTCGTCGCCGGTTCGTTTCTTCAGTACGGCACGGATCGCGTAGGCGCCGGCGTAGAGCGCCTGGATCGCGGTGGCGTAGGCCGGTGAGGTGTTGGGGTCGCCGTGGCCGTCGATGGCCAGGTAGGTCATGGCCGGCACGTCCACCTCCGTGAAGTCGGCCTTTCCCGGCAGGTACAGGTCCTTGCGGTCCTTCTTGATGTCAGTCCTCATCACTGTCTGCTTTCTTCAGAAGGGATCGGGTCCAGGCGAGATCCGCTTCCTGGCGCAGGATCTCGTAGTCGAAGATGGCCAGGGCGTGCTCCTCGTCGACCTGGGCGCGCAGGGCGCGCAGCTCATCGAGCCTGCCGAGGAGCGCCTCGGCGCGCTGTGCGAGGAGGGCCGCGAGCGCAGGATCGTCGAGCCGGCCATAGGCGTTGAGCGCCGGGAGCACTCCGGCGGAAGGCGGAGCCGGGGCGAGGACACGTTCACTGGCGGCCTGTCTCAGCTCGCGGCGCCCGGCCTCGGTGACGCGGAAGACGGTGCGCCGTCCCTGAGATCCCTCGTCGGGCTCGAGGAGCCCCCGCTCCGACAGGCGCTTGAGGAGGTAGTAGACGGAGGAGAAGGCCAAGGAGGTCCACTGGCGGTAGCCGCGCTGCTCGATGACTCGATCAAGGTCGTAGCCATGGCGCGGCTGCTCAGCAAGGAGCGAGAGGAGAACGATGTCGGCGTCCGATGACATGCCGTTACTCTAGCACTAGAGTAACGGCATGCAAGTCGGCCTCGGACTGATTCACCGGAGCGGCGAGGTCGGAGGGCTGCGCGGCTACGGACGGACCGCGTGGGCGAGCTGGCGGATCTGGGTCGGACGGGTGCGGCAGCAGCCGCCGACGAGCCGCGCCCCGGCGTCGATCCAGGAGGGCGCCAGCGCCGGGATTCCAGCCCCAGCCCCCTCGCCAGTGGAATGCCAGGTCTTGGTCACCGGGTCGTAGAGATCGCCGGCTGTGCTGTCTCCTCACTTCTGAGACATGTGGGCGTCATGACTTCTGAGACGCTCGCTCGGGCGGGAGCCCGGGGCGTGCTGGTGGTCCCGGAGGTGAGGGTGGCCTCAAGGCGAGGCATGACGGGGGGTCGGTGTCCGTGGTGCTGACATCACAGGCGCATCGGCGCTACACGCCGAGGAAAAACCGCAGTATTCCAACGATCCCCGCTGGGAACATTGACGCCGGACACGTTCATGTCAGCGCTGTGGACACCGGGCCGCGCAGGAGCGAGTCCGGGGTTCTTGGTGGCAGAGCCCGGCACCTCCGCCACAGGTCCTCCTCCACCGTCCCCTGACCGCTGCCTGCGCAGGGGCCCGGTGGTCAGGGTTCGACGCCAGCTCCGCCTTGAGTCGGCCCGAGTCACTCCACGAGGGTCGGGATCTACTGACCACGGGT
>NZ_KV810979.1:0-30614 GCF_001812965.1 Actinomyces sp. HMSC075C01 | reverse complement strand
TCGTGCAGTGCATCCAGACGACACCGGCAGCCACGCAGTTGATGCCGACAGCAACGACTATCGCCTCCTGCGCAGCCCAGGCCGTCGCCTTGGCCAGAAGGACGCCGGCTGCGATGACCCGCTTCGCGCCGGCGGCGTCCTTCCCGGAACGGATCAGCGCCGGAAGCGCGGCCTGGTAGGTGTTGGTCGTGATGACGCGAGCCCCGGCATCCAGGTAGTCGGAGTGGACCTCGCGCACGACGTCGGGCGCCGTGGTGAGCGCCAGCGCCGACCACAGCGCGCTGCGGGTGTCGACCCCGTGGGCGTCGAGCTCGGTCCCCATCGCCCCGTCGAGAACGACCGGACCTCGGGCCAGCAGATCAGACAACCGAGCCGGCTCGTGCCCCAAGGACGTGGCGGATACCGAAAGCGTTCGCATTGCGACACGGTATCGGAGGCTTGAGACGGCACCGGTAGCGTCTCGGGTATGGACCCGGTGCACGTCTCCGCGAGCCCGGGCCGAGGTTCCCGACCCCACCGGCTACACCATATGGCGCAGCCTCTTAGCGGGTCTCGATGATCTGCTTGCCGAAGGGGAAGCAGGTGACGGGGATGAGCTTGATGTTGGCCACGGCCAGCGGGATCCCGACGATGGTGAAGGCCTGGGCCACGGCGGTGGTGAGGTGGCCGATGGCCAGCCAGAGCCCGGCGACGAGGAACCAGATGATGTTGCTGATCCCGCTCATGGCGCCGGCCCCGGGGGCCGGAACCACCTCACGCCCGAAGGGCCACAGGACGTAGGCGGCGATACGGAAGGAGGCGACGCCTGCAGGAATCGTGACGATGAACAGGCAGGCGATCAGTCCGAAGAAGAGGTAGCTGAGGAAGAGCCAAAACCCGCCGAAGACGACCCAGATGATGTTGAGCAGCGTGCGCATGGCACCTATCTACCACACCTAGGCACCTGGAAGATGCCCGCGACCGTGCGGTCACCAGAAGATGCGCTGAGCGATAGCGTCGGCGAAGTTGTCCAGCGCCTCCGGCGCCGCCCCGAGGTAGAGGCCCGCGTCGATCAGTGAGACCTCCATGAGGTAGAAACCGCCTTGACCGTCCCCGACGACGTCGACACGGTTGAACAGGAGCTGGATGTCCCGGCCGGAGATCTCCTTGATCAGCGCGTGGATGGCCTTGCGCACCCGCTCGCCCCAGAGCCACTCCTGCTCGCTGGGTTCGCGCGCCGTGACGATCTCCTCGTGGATCTCGTCGGTGGACTTGAAGGAGGGGTGGAGCATCGGCGCCTTCTCCACCGCGTGGGACAGCACGCCGTTGAAGTAGACCAGCGAGACCTCGCCCTTGCGATCGACCTCCTCAAGGTAGCGCTGGACCATGACGGTGCGTCCGCGACGCAGGTGGTGCATGGCGTCATTGATCGCCGAGGACCGGGAGGCGGCGTCGGTGGCGGTGTAGCGCCCGGTGCCGCGCCCACCCGAGGAGACGGCCGGCTTGACGACGAAGTCGCCATGGGCCGGGAAACGGGTGTGAACCTGGTGCTTGGAGTAGCCGGCCTCAGGCTCCAGCCACATCGTCGGAATCATGGGAACCCCCCACTCGCTCAAGCGGGTGAGGTAGTGCTTGTCCGAGTTCCAGGTGACGACGTCGGGGTGGTTGGCGAGCCGGGGCACCGACCGGGCCCACTGGAGGAACCGGGAGTAGTTGCCCTTGGTGGCGTAGTCGCGCACACTGCGCAGCACGACCGTGCCGGACTGGCTCCAGTCGATGCCGGGATCGTCCCACACGGCGACCCGCGGCTCGATGCCACGCGCACGCAGAGCATCCGGCAGGCCGCGGTCATCGTCATCAAGGTTGGGGAAGTCGGCGCAGGTCGCCAGCGTCACGATCGGGTCGCTCATGCAGTCCACGCTACCGCGCGCAGGAGCGCGGCGAGAGCCGCAGACGTGTGACACTGAACCGCGCCCGCACCAGCGGATACGACTACCTTCCGGTTGGAGCGGCCAGCTGGTCTCCGTTCCGCAACCTTCGACACCCACACCTTGCTCAGCCACTGCGTGCGAGGGTGCCACAATGCCGAGGTGACTTCTCAAACCCGCAAGCCGCGTACCACCGCCGCACAGCGCTACTGGGCATCCATGGCCGCCATCGTCGTCGTGACCATCCTTGCCGCGGGCATACTCGGCGGAACCGTCTCGATGCTCACCGGAGCCCGCGCCGGCCGCAGCAGCATGTGGGGCGGCATGGTGGTCGCACTGGTCATGCTGGCGGGCTGGACCCTCGGCAGCCGCGTACGCGACCGCAAGAAGCTCGACCTGCCCCTTTGGCACCGCCTCACCGAGGAGCAGGCGGCCACGTTGAAGCAGTACCACCAGTGGTCTCGCACCGGCCGCATTGGCCAGGACGACGACGTCGAGGCCACCCCCTCCAGGCCGAGCAGCCATCGCCGCAGCGCACGGACAGGCGCCGGTACATCCAAGGCAGCGCCGTCGAGGAGGTCCTCCTCGCAGGGCGCGATGTCGAAGCGCGACCGCGCTCGCGCCGCCGACGTGCGCCGCCGCCGACAGGACCGCGAGGGCGGCCCGTCGCACTGAACGGGGACGCCGGGCAGCACCCAGCGGCAACGCAGCTCTTCACCCACCACCATCACCCTTGAGACTTGCCGCACAATCGCCTGGTTTCATGGATCCTGACTGGACGAAGCCCTCCTCCATCCGTAAAGTATTCCTCCGTCGCCCAGCGAGCCACGTCGAATGACATCGCTGTGGCGGAAGCACCGCTAGCTCAATTGGCAGAGCAGCTGACTCTTAATCAGCGGGTTCAGGGTTCAAGTCCCTGGCGGTGTACGAATCTTCCAGTCCTTAGGGCCGGAAGAGCTGGTCACCATAGACCGAGCACCGCTAGCTCAATTGGCAGAGCAGCTGACTCTTAATCAGCGGGTTCAGGGTTCAAGTCCCTGGCGGTGTACCACGAAGGGCACGCGCTTCGCCCGGGATGACCCCGAAGGCACAGCAGCAGGCGCGTAACGGCGGTCGAAGGCAACCGTCACCGCACTGAGAAGCATCTCAGGATGCCACCGTCTCATCGGTTCCCACGCCCTCGTGACCACAGTCTGCGACGGCGGCGCCAACCAGTCGCCGCGCCAGAAGTCTCGTTCCGCGGGCACGCCGGTCCGGCAGATAGGTACCTGCTCCGGCACGCGCTGCTACCCCAGGCCCCACCGGGCCGACGACGCTGAAGGAAGATGAGGAGATACGTATGACACGCAACATCCACACCATGACCACCATGACGACCATGATGACTCCGGCCACCGGGCTGGCAGCCACGAACGCCCGGGCCGACGAGGCCGCCAGCAGGGAGCTCTTCGCCGCACGCGCGGAGCTCGCCTCGCTGGGGGCGACCGCCTCGCCCTCGCGACTCGAGCGCGCGCTGGAGCGCCTGGAGGCGGCTCAGCAGGCCTCGCGACGAACGCTCGCCCAGGCCGCCTGACCCGGAGGTCTCACCCAGAGCTGGGTCGGGGCTCCCGTGGGACTGACGTCCTGAACGTTCGCCAGATCACGAAAGTAAGTCCTCGAATTCACTGCCACTGGCACCGGAGGCGATGCAAGGATGAGTGCATCCGTCCAGCAGCCCGAGGAGGACCCATGACCCAGCTCGCCGCCGGTGACCGAGCCCCGGAGTTCACCCTGCCCGACCAGAACGGCCGCACAGTGACCCTTGGCGACCTTCGTGCCAGTACGAACAAGGGCGTCATCGTCTACTTCTATCCCAAGGCCTGCACTCCGGGCTGCACTAAAGAGGCTTGCGACTTCAGGGACTCCTTGGAGGCGCTCGAGGCGGCCGGCTATGCCGTCGTCGGCGTCTCCCCGGACCCGGCGAGTGCGCAGGCCAAGTTCTCCAACCGCCACGACCTGCCTTTCCCCCTGCTGTCGGATGCCGACCACGCCGTCATGGAGGCCTGGGGAGTGTGGGGAGAGAAGAAGAACTACGGCAAGGTCTACACCGGCGTCATCCGCTCCACCGTGGTGGTGGCCCCCGACGGGACCGTGACGCTGGCCCAGTACAACGTGCGAGCCACCGGTCACGTCAAGCGGCTGCGCGCCGCACTGGGCGTGGACTGATCAGAGCGCACAGGAACGGTCGCCGCATTCTGCCATCCGGGACTGGGGTCGGTAGAGTGGGCACCGCGCAGCGCGAGTGGCGGAATTGGTAGACGCCCCAGGTTTAGGTCCTGGTGCCTTCGGGCGTGAGGGTTCGAGTCCCTTCTCGCGCACAGATGTCAGTTCCCAGCACCACGAGGGTCTCCAGACGCGGACAAGAAGTTCTGTATCCTCCGCATGCTCCGGTCCCTGCCGTTTCCACCGACTTGATCCGAGGCATCGATGACAGAGAACTCCTTCCGTCAGGACTCCCCCGCATTCGACGTCGTGCTGGCGCAGACGATCGCCAGGCACTTCCGAGGGGCCACGACCGAGGCCATCAACGACACCCAGACGGTCCGGTTGGGCGAGGGGCTTCCCATCATCGAGTGCCTCATTGACGAGATTCAGGACCACGAGCCATACGGCGCATTCCTCTTCCTGCAGATCAGTGGAGGCGCCTTCGGGAGCAGACGGGTCCTGGTGACGGCCAGCGGCTACGGCTCCAGTCAGCTGGAGTCGGTTGTCGCCGCCGGATGCAACTGGGCCTGCGCTTTCGGCCCCGTCCTTCTGACCGGAATCGGCCGCCCGGACCTCATCGATTCTGACAATCCCGAGGTCGATCAGTTCGAGGCCACGGTGGGAGGCAGACGCTACCGGGTGGCCACCGGGCATCTTGACCGCAGCATGAACATGCCGATTGAGGAGGTGGAGGCCTATCGCCGGCGGCTGGGCGGCCCCCGTGCCCTGACCGACAGGGTGCTCGCCAGTCCTTTGATTCCTGCCACTCGTTCCGGTGAGGCGGTGGCATTGGGCTGCTATGCGGCCATCGGCCCCCATTCGATCACTGAGCTCAAGCTCGCTGGCGCCGACTGGCCCGCGGGACGCAGTGTTCTGGACGCGATCCCGCCCGAGCCCGGTGGCCACCGTATGCTCCGGGAGTGGTCGGTGCTCACGCCCCTGGAGCCCGCTCCGCCCCTGACCAGGGACGGGCTCCAGCACACCCTCAACCTCATCGCCGCGACCTCATACGATCCTGGCAGCGAAGCCGGCGGCTCGGCAGCCGCCACCACGGCATGAGGCTGGGGCCACCGAACCTTCCTGCGGGACTCTCGCTGCCGGAGGACCTGCGCTGGTTCCTCAGCACCATTGCGGGCTCAGGCGCCGGCCCCGGCTACGGGCTGGACATCTACCCGGCCGACGACGGAGGCATCCACCTGGCCGACGCCGGTTGCGGCGCCGAGTGGCGCATGAGCCCCTACGACGGCAGCGTCTGGCTGGACTCACGGGCCTGCGACGATGGCTTCACCCGCGTGGCCCCGAGCTTCATCTCCTGGTACGAGGCCTGGCTCGACCACGCCATCCGCGGCGGCGGGGTCTTTGCACAGTGGTCCTACCAGGTCGATGCCGCTTACAAGATGCTTGAGCAGAGCGCCGCCGAGTTCGGCGTCGAGCGCCTGCCCGAAACCGTCACCCGGGTGAAGATCCAGACCCCGGTCAAGGCCTTCGGCCCCTGCCACGCCTGCCAGCTCGTCTACTCCCGGTGCGGGGTGCCGGAGTCGGTCTTCGTCACGGCGCCATCCCCGGCTCCCTGAGCCGCTCCGCACCCGCCGAGACGCAGGCGCGCAGTGTCGTAGTGGACGAAGGCGGGAGAGCAGTCACGCAGCGGCCGAAGAGACTAGACGCGCCCCGGTGCGCGGTAAAACTGGTGCGCCTGTTGAAGCAGGGCCAGCAGGTCCTCTTTACTCCCCTTCAAGGTGCCGGGGAGGTATACGCGCTCCTCCTTACCCATTCCGCGGTCGGCAATCTCATTGATCTGCTGGCTCAGCTGGGCGGTGGTCGAGTCCTGGTGGCGCATCTGCTGTCCCAGCGGCGTCAGGATGTAGCCGATCACCAGCTGTGCTCGTGTACCGCCGGGAGCGACCTCCTGCCCGAAGAACTCGGCGATATCCGCCCAGCGTGCGGACTCGTTGACGATGAAGGACTGGCCTTTGCGTCGTTCCAGACGCACGCCTTCAGGCGTGACTATCAGTCGGCTTTGACTAAGGAGCTTCCTGACAATGGCCAGGGTGCAGATGATGCCGAAGAAACCGATGCTGGCGATACCAGCGAGCAGGTGGAGAAGCGGGGAGCTCGACTGATTGGAGGTCAGAATGAGCACGACCCCCACCACGGTGAAGCCCACGCAGCCCAGAAGGCTTCCCCATAGACGCAAGGGGGACTCCGGAATGATGAGCATCCCGGTGCTGTGCAGCTGCTCGCTCATCTGACGAACTCGTCCGGCATCAACTCCCATGTGACTCGTCTCCTTCTCCTGATCGGTACGACGAATACGCCCCTACCCTAGCCACCTCACGGCGGCTAGGGACCCCGTCCGACCAGGCAATCACCCGAAGAGCTGATTCCCGCCTCCCGTCCCGGGAGGCGGAGGCGCCGGGCTGTGACGCGGTGATCGGTTCCTTGGCCGATCACCGAACTCACGCCCGGCGGCGTCCTGAGTCACTCCTCGTGCTGGACGACCTCGAATCCGAGGACCTCCACGCTCATGCCCCGGCGCTTGTCGTCCTCGTGCCCGCCGGCGGGCCGCGCCGCGCTCCAGCGCTCGTAGTCCTCGCGTCTGTCCCATCGGGTCACCACGAAGTAGCGGTCCTCTCCGACCAGCGGGCGCAACAGCTCGAAGCCCTGGAAGCCCTGCGAGGCGTCAACACCTCGCTTCCGTGCGGCGAAGCGCTTCTCGATCTCGGCCTGGGCGCCCTCGGGGAAGGTCAGCGCGGTGATGTTGACATAGGTCATAAGTGTCCTCCTCAGCGTCTCCGTCAGCTCCCGACCGGAAGCAGGTATCACGAAGAACGCTACCGCTGATCGCCGTCGCGGACTACAGACATCGGGCATCCCAAGGTACGGAGCCGCCTCGAGGACCGACGCCCGCCGGGTAGCCTGAGACCATGACAACTGCCCCCTTCACCCGCAAGGACGGCCGCGCCGTCGACGAGCTGCGCCCCGTGACCATGACCCGCCACTGGCTCGACCACGCCGAGGGATCGGTCCTGGTGGCCTTCGGACGCACCCGGGTCCTGTGCGCCGCCTCCTTCACCGAAGGCGTTCCGCGCTGGCGCAAGGGCAGTGGCGAGGGCTGGGTGACCGCTGAGTACGCCATGCTTCCCCGGGCCGGGTCGGAGCGCTCCGGCCGGGAGTCCGTACGGGGCAAGGTCGGTGGCCGCACCCACGAGATCTCCCGTCTCATCGGCCGCAGCCTGCGTGGCATCATCGACGTCGCCGCACTGGGCGAGAACACGATCGCCCTGGACTGCGATGTGCTGCAGGCCGACGGCGGCACCCGCACCGCGGCGATCACCGGCGCCTACGTGGCCCTGGCTGACGCCGTCGCCTGGGGCACGCAGCGCGGACTCATCAAGGCCCGCCCCGGCAGGCCGGTGCTGTCCGACTCCCTGTCGGCCATCTCGGTGGGGATCATCGACGGCGTTCCCTGCCTCGACCTGCCCTATGAGGAGGACGTGCGCGCCCAGACCGACATGAACGTCGTCCAGACCGGGGACGGGCGCTTCATCGAGGTCCAGGGCACCGCCGAGCACGCCCCCTTCGACCGCTCCGAGCTCGCAGAGCTGCTCGACCTGGCCGCCACCGGCAACAGCCGCCTGGCGGCGCTCCAGCGCCGGGCCCTGGCCGGCCCCAGCGGTGAGCCCTTCACCGTGTCCTCCTCAGACTCCTCGACCCAGTCCACGCAGGCCTGAGCCGTGAGTGCCTCGTCACGCGCCGACGGCGCTGCCCCGCGCACCGGGCGGGTCCAGGTGCCTGCCGGAGCCCGCCTCGTCCTGGCCACCCACAACGCCGGCAAGCTGGCCGAGCTGCGGCAGATCCTGGCGCCGCTCGTACCTGGGCTGGTGCCCGGTTCCATCATCTCGGCCGCCTCCCTCAAGGCGCCCGAACCTGTGGAGGACGGCCTGTCCTTCGCCGACAACGCCCTGCTCAAGGCCCGGGCCCTGGCCCAGGCCACGGGCCTGCCCGCGGTCGCCGACGACTCGGGCCTGTGCGTCGACGTCCTGGGCGGGGCGCCGGGGATCTTCTCGGCGCGCTGGTGCGGCCGGCACGGGGACGACACCGCGAACCTTCAGCTGCTCCTGGCCCAGCTGGCCGACGTCGCCGACCCGCACCGCGGCGCCCGCTTCACCTGTGCCGCGGTCCTGGTCCAGCCGGCCTCCGGCGGGAAGCCCGAGCAGGTCACCACCATCGAGCGTTCCATGGAGGGGCGCCTGACCCACGCCCCTCAGGGCGAGGGGGGCTTCGGCTACGACCCGATCTTCGTGCCCGTCCAGGAGGATGCACCGGGCGGTCGGGGCCGCACCACCGCCCAGATGACGCCTGAGGACAAGCACGCCATCTCCCACCGGGGACAGGCCTTCCGCGCCCTGGCACCGGTCCTGGCCGGTGTCCTGGTCGGCTGAGCCCGCGAGGGCGCTGCCAGTAAAGCGCTGTCAGTAGTGCGTCACCACGGTGGTACCGATCTCGGACCACTGCCAGATCGCCTGAGCGTCCGGCACCGGGATGTTGATGCAGCCGTGGGAGGACTCATCCGTCCCGATGCCGAACTCCTTGACCCAAGGAGCGCCGTGGAGGGCGTAGCTGCTGTGCCAGTAGCTCACCCACGGAACCCCACGTTCGCAGTAGGGCCACTCGGGGGTGCACCCCATGTCCTGCGCCTGGTAGCGCAGATAGATCTTGTAAGTGCCCGTGATGGTCTCGTGCCCGACGCCGCCGTGGTTGATGAGGATCGGCCCGTAGACGACCTTCTGGCCCTCGTAGGCGGTCAGCGTCGAGTCGGTGAGGTTGACATCGATCCACTTCTCCCCCGCCTTGGCCTGGTAGGCGAAACGCTCCGGCCCGTTGGGCACCACCCGGCTCTCGGTGGAGTGGGGCACCTCGTTCCAGCTGATCTGCTGGCTGATGCTTCGGCCCTGACCGAGTCCCTGGACGAGTGCCCCTGTCACCGCCTCGATGTTGCCGGCCTTCCTTCCGGACTTGCCCGGGCGGGCGAGCTGGAGCACCGTGCCGGCCGAGTCGACGTCGTTGATGGCGTTGACCGGTTTGCGCTCCTCGGGCGCGCTCAGGGAGGTCACCCAGGCCCTGACCCTCTCTTGCGAGACTGTCGGCACGATGCGGCCCTCGTTGACGAGGAAGTCGATCCATGAGGCCTTCTGAGCCTTGGAGGCGGTGTGCGCTGCGCCGTCGACCGTCACTGACAGCTCGGCGCCCAGCAACGTGGTTGCCGTCTGCGCGACCGAGTCCGCCGCCTGGGCGCTCACCGTGGGCTCGGCCCGGCGGATCGACACCGGCGCGGTATGGTTCGCCAGCTCGCGTGCGGCGACGTCGAGAGCCGCGTCGAGGTCATCGGGGTCGATGGCGTCGCCGACTCGTCCCGGTGAGGCGGTGAAGCCGCCGCTGCCCTCGTTCCAGGTTACTGCCGGCTCGACGACGTGGTCACGCAACGTGTTGCTCAGCTGCGACACCAGCGCGGCGCGGGCCTCCTTGTTGATCGTGTACCGCACCGCCACCTCCCGTGTCCCCACGACGCCGTGCAGGTGGGTGGTCAGTGACCCCGCTCCGGACACGGCGGCCTCCACGGTGGTCCGGGCGTCGATCTGGGCGATCTGGGTGAGTGGGACGGTGGTGGGGGCTCCGTTAACGGTCAGTGTCAGTGACACCGATGCGGCCCGCTGAAGCACGAGCGCGGTCAGGGTCGGCCGGTCCATTCCGGTCACGTCCTGGCCCATGAGGATGGTTCCGCGTGGAGCCCGCCCCTCGTGCCTGTGGAGGTAGACGACGGATCCGCCCACTGCTGCTCCCAGGAAGAGGGAGACGGCGATCAGGACGCCGACCCACCGATGCGGTCGACGCTGGTTGGCGCAGTGGTGCATGGCGCCAAGGTACGAATGGCTGGGTTGTCATTCCATAAAAACAGCGATCTGATACTGAGATGAGCCGGGGCCGCCCGCCGCGGGGCTAGCTGCCGTCCTGCTCCTGCTCGGCGAGGCGACGCGCCACGGGCTTGGGGGTCAGGGAGTCGTGGGCGCGCACGTAGCCGTAAAGCCACCTACATCCTCCCAGGAACACCAGCAGGAAGGCCCCGGTCATCACCGCCCAGGAGGCCATGGCGGACACGTTGCCGAAGGCGGATGTCACCTGACGCAACGCGGTCCAGACCATCCAGCTGATTCCCACGATGATGAGCCCCTCGGGCAGCGCCATCTCCAGATGATCGGGGTGAGAGCGTCGCAGCACCCAGGTCACGCCCCAGGCGATGACGAGGGCCGCACCCGCCTGCCACAGGGACGCGGGAGCCTGTCCCAGGCTGTGGGTGGAGGCGGCACCGAACAGGGCCACGAGGGCCGCCGCCGCCAGGTCCGCGGGAACCACCAGCCACCAGCGTGTCCGTCTGCCCCGGGTCCAGGGGCAGTCCACCCCGTCGGGAAGAGCCGGGGTGAAGGAGACCCGTCGTCCCTGAGCGGGGCGATCGTGCCAGTCAGCGCTCACAGCTCCCAGACGGCGTCCGCCGTCGCCGCCTCCAACGGGCCGGAGTAGACCGCTGCGGCCTCCTTGAGGGGCACGGCCGGATCCGTCCAGGGCTGGATGTGGGTGAGGACCAGGTGCCCCGCGCCGGCCTGGGCGGCGAGCTCGCCGGCGCGACGCCCCGTCATGTGCATGCCACCCACGGTGTCGCGGCCCTCGACGAAAGCCGCCTCGGCCAGGAGGAGGTCCACGCCCTGAGCCATGTCACTCATCGCCTGGCAGGTGTCCGTGTCCCCGGTGAAGGCCAGGCTGACCCGCCGCGTCGAGTCCTCTTCACTCGGCCCCTCGATCCGGTAGCCGTAGGCCTCCACCGGGTGGAACGCCTCGAAGGGTGAGATCACCAGGGGGCCCACGCTGTAGGACCTGCCGGGCACGGCGGTGACGAAACCGAACTCCGTGGCGTAGCGCTCACTGGGCGGTACGCCGTCGACCCCCTGGAGACGCTCCAGCAGCTCCGAGGGTCCCAGGCAGGCGACCGGCCCGAGCGCCCCGGTGGGCAGCCAGCGCCGGTAGACGTGCATGCCGACCAGATCCACCATGTGGTCGGCATGGCAGTGGGAGATCGCAATGGCGTTGAGATCGGCGGGATCGAGGGGGCGCAGCAGCTGTCCCATCGACCCCGGCCCGAGGTCCAGCACGATCGAGTAGGTGCGTACCGCGCCGTCGGCGTCGACTCCTTCGGCCTGCACCAGGTAGGAGGAGGCCGAGGACTGGGGACCCGACATGGAGCCGGAGCAGCCGATAATCGTGAGTCTCATGCAGATCCTTTATGGGAGGCGGGAGGTGAGGGAGGGTGGGGCAGCCCGGCAGGGGCGCTGGTTGCCTCGGAGGTGAAGGCGACATGCTCAACAGCGGTGACCTCGGGGCCCAGGAAGCGCCGGGCCAGGACGGAGAAGGCCTCCGGGTCGCCGGTGGAGGCGAAGTCATGGTGCGGTTCGGGGGCATCGGGACCGCGCAGAAGGTTCTTGCCGGCCAGCGCCCGGTAGACGTCCTTGGCGGTCTCGTCCGAGGAGGTCACCAGGGTCACGTCCTGCCCCATGACGTAGGAGATCGGCCCCACCAGCAGGGGGTAGTGGGTGCAGCCGAGGATGAGGGTGTCCACGCCGGCGGCCTTGATGGGGGCCAGGTACTCCTCGGCGACGTCGAGGACCTCGGGTCCGGTGGTCACCCCCCGCTCGGCCAGCTCGACGAAACGCGGGCACGCCTGTGAGATGAGCTCGACGCCGGGAACGGCCTGGAGCGCGTCGTCATAGGCGCGCGAGTCGACCGTCCCGCGGGTGGCGATCAGACCGACCTTGCCATTGCGGGTCACTCGGGCCGCGGTGCGTGCCGCCGGGTGGATGACCTCGATGACCGGGACGCCCCGCCCCAGGGTGTAGCGCTCCCGCGCATCGTGCAGGACGGCCGCCGAGGCGGTGTTGCAGGCGATGACGAGCAGCTTGACCCCGCGGTCCACGAGCTCGTCCATGATGCTCAGAGCCAGGGACCGGACCTCGGCGATGTCCCGAGGACCGTAGGGACTGTTGGCCGTGTCCCCGATGTAGAGCACCTGCTCTTGGGGCAGCTGGTCGAGGACAGAACGGGCGACGGTGAGGCCACCAACCCCAGAGTCGAACATCCCGATCGGAGCATCATTCACACCGCGAGACTATGCGGGCCCTGTGCCCCCGAACAGCGCGGATACCAGTGATTCCTGCCACCAGGTGATCATGTCGTAGACGAGCGCCGTCCCCCGGTACCACTGCTCGCGAGACGTCTCCTCCTCGGGGACCTCCTGGAAGGCGGCTGCGTGAACGCGTTCAGCGTCCTGAGCCGACTCGATGCCCAAGCGATGAGCCAGCACGAGCCGGATGTCATTGGCCGCCCCCAGCCATTCGGACTCCTGGCCCGGGGCCACGAGCACCGTTCCCTCAGGGCCCGACGGCGCCCGCAGCTCGACGGCCAGGCGCTCCAGGCGATCGACCTTGTCGCCCCGCAGGCGCGCACGAGTCAGGCTGCTGACCTCCATCGCGGTCACGGGATCCTCCGAGGCCCGCGGGAGCAGGACGGCGACGACGGGGTCCGCGTTCGTGCGGCCGGCGTGAACGTGGTTGGTCGGCGGATCGAGGTCGAAGTCCAGGGCCTCCAGGACCTCACGGTCCCGCTCGCTCTCCCCCGGGCGCACCGACTCGGGGCGCGGCGCCGAGGGGGTCTCGGACTGGTCGGCCTCCTGGGTGGGGGGAGCATCCGCCTGGAGAAGAGCCCGCACCTCCAGGGCCAGCCTGGCCAGCAGCTCGCGCTCCCAGTCCTCAAGACCGCAGACCAGCCCCTCGGGGACTCGGCGGAAGGCTCGCATCACCATTCTCCCGAGGAGTCGTCCGCACCGGCGTCGCCATCGTCGCCCATGGGCTCGATGGTGGCGCGCAGGCCGTAGCCGTGCATCGCCGTGACATCGACCTCCATGCGCTCGCGGGCCCCCCGGGAGACCACGGCGCGGCCGGCGGTGTGCACCTGCATCATCCGCGCCTCGGCCACAGGCAGCGAGAAACCGAAGTAGGAGTGGAACACCCAGGTCACGTAGCTCATCGTGTTGACCGGGTCGTCGTGGACCACGGTGCACCACAGGCGCTGGGCGCGGGCACGCGGCTCCTCCAGGATCTCCGGTTCCGCAACGGGCAACGAGGCGCTCATGACACCAGGGTAGCGGTGAGCCGCGATAGATTGTTCCTGTGAACAGCTACGCGCCCTCTGCCGATCCCACCGCCGCCTCCCTGGACGTGTCTACGGCCTCGACTTCTTTGCTGACCGACATGTACGAGCTCACGATGCTGCAAGGAGCGCTGGCATCGGGGGCCGCCTCCCGGCGCAGCGTCTTCGAGCTCTTCGGCCGCAGGCTCCCCGGGTCACGCCGCTTCGGTGTCGTGGCGGGCACCGGTCGGCTGCTGGATGCCATCGAGGCCTTCACGTTCACCGGCTCCCAGATCGACTTCCTGCACCGCACCGGGGTCGTCAACGACGAGACCCTGGACTTCCTGCGCGACTACCACTTCACCGGGACGATCCGCGGCTACGCCGAGGGCGAGTGCTACTTCGCCGGCTCCCCGCTGCTGACTGTGGAGGGCACGTTCGCCGAGGCCTGCATCCTGGAGACCCTGGCCCTGTCGATCTACAACTATGACTGTGCCGTCGCCGCGGCCGCCTCCCGCATGACCATCGCCGCTCACGGGCGCCCCTGCGTGGACTTCGGAGCGCGCCGGGCCCACGAGCAGGCGGCAGTCGCCGCGGCCAGGGCCTCGGTCGTCGGCGGTTTCGTGGGAACGAGCAACCTGGAGGCGGGGCTCCGCTACGGCATCCCCACGGTGGGGACCTCGGCCCACTCCTTCACCCTTCTGCACGACACGGAGGAGGAGGCCTTCGCCGCGCAGGTGGCCAGCCTCGGACCGAGCACCACAATCCTGGTGGACACCTATGACATCGCCACCGGCGTGGAGCGGGCGGTCAAGGCGGCCCGCGCCGCCGGTGGTGAGCTCGGGGCGGTGCGCCTGGACTCCGGCGACCTGGTGGCCGAGGCCTTCAAGGTGCGCGCCCAGCTCGACGCCCTGGGGGCGACGTCGACGAGGATCACCGTCACCAACGATCTCGACGAGCACGCCATCGCGGCGCTGGGGGCGGCCCCCGTGGACTCCTACGGCGTGGGCACCAAGCTCGTCACGGGCTCAGGGCGCCCGACCGCGGCGCTCGTCTACAAGCTGGTGGAGCGCGAGGGCGCCGACGGCACCATGGAGGAGGTCGCCAAGTTCTCCTCGGGCGGCAAGTCGACCGTGGGCGGCCGCAAGTGGGCCGGCCGCATCCTCACCTCCGAGGGCACGGCCGCCGAGGAGCTGGTGGTCTCCTCCAGCTCGCAGGACGAGGGGATGTCGGCGTTGAGCCAGGCCGGTGCCCGGCCGCTTCAGGTGCTCCTGGTCGATGAGGGCCGGATCATCGAGGAGCACCGCGGCAAGGAGGCCTTGAGCGCGGCGGCGGAGCGGCACCGGGCGTCCCGTGCCGAGCTCCCCTACGACGCTTGGCGTCTGAGCGATGGTGAGTCGGCGGTGCCGACCCGCCACGTCGACATCGACGGGCGAAGCGCCACCCGACGCTGACCCCCGACGCTGACCGGCCAGGGGCGCATCCCGCCCCTGGCCGGCGCTCCTTATCAGCGCTTGCCGACGAACCAGCGTCGCAGGGTCTGGATGCGCTTCTCGATCTCCTCGGTGGAGGCCGCCGCGACCTCCGGCCCCCCGCACACGCGCCTGAGCTCGTTGTGGACGACGCCGTGGGGCTGGCTCGAGCGACGGGCCCAGGCGGCCACCAGCTGGGAGAGCTCTTTACGGGCCGCTGCCCGGCGCCGGGCGTCGTCGACGCCTGAGTTCTTGCGCCTCTGCGCCTCGGCGGCGGCCTGCTTCTTCTGGGAGGCGATCTGCTTGTCCTGGCGCTGGCGCAGCAGGGCGGTCACCTGCTCGGGCTCCAGCAGGCCCGGCAGCCCCAGGTACTCCTGCTCCTCGATGCTGCCCACCATGGCGCCGGTGCCGAACTCGCCGCCGTCGAAGAGGACACGGTCGAACTCGGCCTGGCTGTCCATGGCCTCGAAGCCCGGCAGCAGCTCGGCCGAGGCGTTCTCAGCCTTGTTGGCCTCGGCGAGCAGCCGGTCCTCGGGGTTGAACAGGGCGTCCTCCTGAACCGCCGAGTCGGGGCGGCGCAGGACGTGGTCGCGGGCCACCTCCATCTCCCCGGCCAGGGCCAGCAGTGGCGTGACTGAGGGGAGGAACACCGAGGCGGTCTCCCCCCTGGCCCGCGAGCGCACGAAGCGCCCCACCGCCTGGGCGAAGAAGAGCGGGGTGGAGGTGGAGGTGGCGTAGACGCCCACGGCCAGGCGGGGTACGTCCACCCCTTCGGAGACCATGCGCACGGCCACCAGCCAGCGGTCGGTGGAGGCGGAGAAGGCCTCGATGCGGCTGGAGGCGCCGTTGTCGTCGGAGAGGACCACGGTGGGCGCCTCGCCGGTGATGGCGCGCAGCTGCTTGGCGTAGGCGCGTGCCTTGGTCTGGTTGGAGGCGATGACGAGGGCTCCGGCGTCGGGGACCTGGCGACGCACCTCGGTCAGGCGCTGGTCGGCGGCGGCCAGGACCGCGGGGATCCACTCCCCTGCCGGGTCGAGCGCGGTGCGCCAGGCCTGGGACTCCAGGTCCTTGGTGAGGGGCTCGCCCAGGCGCGCCGCGACCTCGTCGCCGGCCTTGGTGCGCCACCGCATCTGCCCCGAGTAGGACATGAACATCACCGGGCGCACGACTCCGTCGCGCAGCGCGTCGGAGTAGCCGTAGGAGTAGTCCGCCTGGGAGCGCTTTGCTCCGGAGGCGTCCTCCTTGTAGCGCACGAAGGGGATCGGGGAGGTATCGGAGCGGAAGGGTGTTCCGGTCAGGGCCAGTCGCCTCCGCGCCGGGGTGAAGGCCTCACGGATCGCGTCGCCCCAGCTCAGGGCGTCTCCCCCGTGGTGGATCTCGTCGAGGATGACCAGGGTGCGGGCCTGGTCGGTGCGGGCGCGGTGGAGGTTGGCGTTGGCGGCCACCTGGGCGTAGGTCACGGCGACGCCGTCGAAGCGTGAGCCGAGCGCCCCCTGGGAGTTGGAGTAGGACGGGTCGATATGGATGCCGACGCGGGCGGCGGCCTCGGCCCACTGGTACTTGAGGTGCTCAGTGGGGCAGACGATCGTCACCTTGTGGACGTCGCCGGAGCTGAGCAGCTCAGTGGCCACTCGCAGCGCGAAGGTCGTCTTGCCGGCCCCGGGAGTGGCCACCGCCAGGAAGTCCTGAGGCATCGTCTCCAGGTACTGCCCCAGCGCGGCGGCCTGCCAGGCACGCAGTGAACCGGCGGTCCCCCAGGCGGCGCGGCGCGGGTAGGCCGGGGAGAGGTTCTGGGCCGCCGACGTCGAGGCTCGCGTCGGGGTGGGTTGGGTCGCCTGGCCGCCGCGGGCGGCGTTCACCGACCGCCTCGCCCGAACGGGAAGCGGGGGAAGCGAGGCCCCTTGCCGTCGCCGGAGCCCTCCCCGTTGCGCATCTCCTCGTAGATGGACTTGCAGGTGGGGCACACCGGGTACTTCGACGGGTCGCGCCCGGGCGTCCACACCTTGCCGCACAGGGCGACAACGGGACGCCCGGTGACAGCGGCCGCGGCGATCTTGTCCTTGCGGACGTAGTGGGCGAAGCGGTCGGCATCGCCGTCATCGGTCGACTGGAGCTCCTCGCGCTCCAGGACAGCCGTACCGACACCCTGGGTGGGCTCGGCGGCCGGGTCGGTCGGGGCCCCGGGCGATCCGGGATCGGCACTGGCGAGGACGTCTGTCATGCCGCCCAGTGTAGGTCGGACAGCACGCACCGGCAGCGGCCCGCCCCGCCCCTGTGGGAAGGCTCTCCCTTGAGGAGAGCCCGACGCCGCCGTCAGTGCTTCGAGGTGAGCCGGCCGGCGGCGGCGGGATCGACCAGGACGAGGGCGTCGTCGTGGCGCTGCATGACGGTCGCCGGCCACTGGGCGCTGACCTCACCCTCGACGAGCTGGGCGATGGCCTCGGCCTTGCCCTCGCCGGTGGCGATGAGGACCAGCTTGCGGGCCTCCATGATGGTCGCCAGCCCCTGGGTGATGCACTGGGTGGGCACGGCCTCGACGTCACCGCCGAAGAAGCGGGCGTTGTCCCGGCGGGTCTGCTCGTGGAGCTCGCCCAGGTGCGTGCGCGAGTCGAGGGCGCCGCCGGGCTCGTTGAACCCGATGTGCCCGTCGGAGCCGATGCCGAGGATCTGCAGGTCGCAGTATCCGGCCGCGGCCATCTGCGCCTCGTAGTCCCGGCAGGCCGCCTCGAGGTCCTCACTCAGCGCGTCCGGGCCGTGGAGGGCGCCGGGGCGCATGTCGACGCGGGAGCGCAGATTGGTCTCCATGAAGGTGGCGTAGCGCTCCGGGTGCCCGGCGGGCAGGCCGACGTACTCGTCGAGCATGAATCCAGTGACCTCGGCGAAGCTGAGGCGGCCGGCGGCGCAGCGAGCGGTGAGCTCGTCGTACAGGGGCAGGGGTGAGGAGCCGGTCGCGGTCCCCAGCACAGCTGCTGGTTTGTCCTTGAGCAGCGCCTCAATCTCGTCGGCCGCCCGCTGCGCGATCGCCTGCGCGGAATCCAGAATGACAAGCTGCACGGTGATGTCCTCTCTGACACAACGACTAGTGGTGGGGAGTTTACTGATCCCTGGGAGCCGCTACCTGAGTGAGCGACTTTAAAGCAACCCTACCCTGAATCATCAGAATCAATCACTCCATCGTGGTGTGACCAGCGCGATCACACCGGCTGGGCATGTCCCGGCCAGGTGCGGATCGTGGCGAGAACCTGAGGTCCTCGCCGGTCCAGAGCCCGGCCGCCGATGACGACTCCGCCCCACAGCAGCAGACTGCACCACACGATCCCCGCGACGAGCGCCGTCCACTCCCACACCGGCGCCGCCTGGACGACGCCGTAGATCGCCGCACCCAGGACCGGGGAGCACACGGCCAGCAGAAGCAGGATCGCCGCCATCTGAATGAGCGCGGCCAGGAAGGCCGTCCCCGAGGTCCGCGAGCGCATGGGGCTGTCCCCGGGGGCGAGTGTCTCGTAGGGCAGCAGAACACTGGCGAGGCAGGACCAGGCCAGCGCGCTGCCATAGAGGGCCAGGCAGGCGCCGGTGACGGCGGGGAGCGCCTCCCATCGGCCTGTCCACACGACCATGAACACATCGACGACGAGCATGACGGGGGCCTGCCACACGGCCGCCCCGACCACCCGCCCCAGGCGGTCATGTGCTCCGCTGATCCCGGCGCTGAGATGGCTCCACAGGGCGGTGGAGTCCATTCCGAGGTCGTCGTGGAGAGCCCACCCCATGAAGACGGCCAGGGCAGGTGCCATGAACAGCAGCGCAGTCGGTGCGTGCCCGAGGGCGAAGCTGGTCTCCACCCGCTGACCGTTGACGTAGACGACGAATCGGGAGGAGTTGAGAGCAGGACCCAGAACGAGCACAACAGGAAGGATCAGGACGGATACGAACTGAACCAGGTACCTGGGATCAGTGCGCCAGTAGCGCAGGCTGCGGGCCGCCACAGCGGCGGCGGGCGCGGGCAGGGCGGCGCTGAGCCTGCGGGCCCACGGCAGTACGTCGGGAAGGCCACGATGCTGGACGTCGCTTCCCGCGCCGTCGGCTGCGTAGGCCCGCGTCCGGGTGTGCGACGTACCGGGAGAGGTCATCGCCTTGTTCACCACGCGCTGCCACAGGGGCAGCAGGATCACGGGGAGGATCCACGCGCCGATCGCCAGTGCCAGGGCCGCCGGCACGGAACCGGTGGCCATGACACCGGGGGCCGCGAAGGCCCACCCGAAGGGACTCAGGCCCATGACCCTGGCCAGGGTCCCGAGCGGTTGAAGAATGTCGGTGGGATCGTCTCCGAGGAGCCGGGGGATCAGATTCGGCAGCTGCGTGCACACCATGAAGGCGACGAAGGCGATGATCGCCGTCGTCTCTCGTCCGCGGCGCGAGGAGGAGATGCCTGCGGCTGTCACGATGATCCGGGACAGCAGGACGCAGGTGGCCAGGGCGGCCGGAGCGCACAGCAGCGCCAGGAGTGCCGCCGCGAGCTGGCCCGCCAGTAGCCAGGTGAGGACCGGAATGAGGCAGACGGCAGCCGTGATGCAACCGGGGATCCCCACGGCGCCGGCGGCCAGCAGGCCGAGCGCCAGCCCTCTGGACGGAGCGGCCCAGGCTGCCATGGCGCGAGGGTCCAGGGTGGAGTCGAGCCCGGTGATGAGCAGAGGCACCACTGCCCATCCGGCTACCAGCAGCGCCCCGAGAGCCCCGAGCACCAGCATGATGACGTCGGCATCGGCCTTCAGCCCCAGCCCGACGGCGCCGGCCAGCACCATGGCGAGCGCCCCGACACCGTAGAGGGCCCCGAACACGGTCCCGATGATGGCCCAGACGTTCTTGGTCAGGGCATTGAGGGTCAGGCGCCATTTCAGCTTGACGAGGGTCGCAACCATGACAGCCCCTCCGTTCGCACCTGGCCCCCCACCAGCTCGGTGAAGCGCTGCTCGAGGTCCTCGCCGGCCGCGATCTGCTCCGTCGTGCCTGCGATGACCACCCGGCCGGCATTGATGATGGCCACGTGGTCGCACAGGCGCTGCACGGTGGCCATGACGTGGCTGGAGATGACCACGGTGCCGCCGGCGGCGGCGTAGTCCCGCAGGATCGCCTGGATCGTCTGGGCCGAGATCGGGTCGACGGCCTCGAAGGGCTCATCCAGGACCAGGATGGAGGGCGAGTGCACCATGGCGCAGGCCAGGTGAATCTTCTTGCGCATACCCGCCGAGTAGTCGGCGACCAGGGTGGTTCCGGCTTCCCACAGCCCCAGCACCTTGACCAGCTCGGTCGCCCGGGGGACGACGACGTCGCGCTCGAGCCCGCGCAGAAGTCCGGAGTAGGTGACGAGCTCAAGACCGTTGAGACGGTCGAAGGTGCGCAGCCCGTCGGGCAGGACCCCCAGAAGGGTCTTGGCCTGCTGAGGCTGCATCCACACGTCAACGCCATGAACGAGTACCTGACCGGCATCGGGACGCAGCAGTCCGGTGGCCATCGACAGGCTGGTCGTCTTTCCCGCCCCGTTGGGGCCGACGATGCCGTAGAAGCTGGACACGGGGATGTCGAGGCTCAGCCGATCCACCGCGACTTTGCGGTCGAAGGTCTTGACCAACCCCCTCATCTGAAGCGCTGGAACGGAGGCGGGAGCGGGCGAGGCCCCGGCCAGTGCCGTCACCGCGCCGGTACCGTCGGGCGAGCTCACCGCGAATGTGGAAGCAGACATGTTTCCACTGTAAAAGCCCCCGCCCATTCAGCCCTCCGCCACAAGGAGGAGATCACCGATCCCGACTTCCTCCAGGAGAACCTCCCTGAGCATCATCAGCCCGATGAGGAGAACACCGCAACGAGAACATGATTCGGCCCGTTGCCACGCCTCGACGGGGCGGCAACGGGCCGGAATCAAGATGTCAGGGGCGCGGCCCCACGTATCACTCGGCGACAGCCTTCTTCAGCGAGGAGCCAACGGTGACCTTGACGCCGTAGCCGGCGGGAATCTGAATCTCCTCACCGGTGCGGGGGTTGCGGCCAGTGCGTGCGGCACGCTCGACGCGCTCGATACCCATGAGGCCGGTGATCTTCACGGCCTCACCCTTGGCGACGTTCTCAACGAGGACATCCTGGAAGGCTCCCAGGAAGGCGTCGGCGTCGGTCTTGGTCAGGCCGGCCTTCTCGGCGATGGCGGCGATGAGCTCGGTGCGGTTGACGGACATGTCTTCCCTCTCGATCGTGGACGGACACCCTTGTGTGGTGCCACTTCTGGCAACGCTACG
Organism: Actinomyces sp. HMSC075C01; assembly: GCF_001812965.1. Lineage (NCBI taxonomy): Bacteria > Bacillati > Actinomycetota > Actinomycetes > Actinomycetales > Actinomycetaceae > Actinomyces > Actinomyces sp. HMSC075C01. Next base: position 9,473 of record NZ_KV810979.1, on the reverse strand, counting down.
CATAAAACCTTGGGTTTGTCAGGTCAGACCGGAGTGTCGCGCTGGGTAGCGAGTAACAATTCGCACATTTGCGCCACAGCAGTCACATCCGTCACACGCAGAGCAACTCGCGGAACGGCGCCGTTTCCTTGCGCCCTTCCGTTCATCCCTTCCGCAAGGCGCCCGGCAGCGCGCCCGCGAACCACGAGGTGATGGTCGTCGGGTGAGTGATCGCAGTACCGACGACGACGGCGAAGGCCCCGTGCTCCATGGCGGCGGCCGCCTGCGCGGGCGTGTGGACCCTGCCCTCAACCACCAGGGGGACCTCCGCGATACCGACGACCTGATCGACGAGCTCAAGATCGGGCCCGTCGGTCTTGGGGCGCTCCCCGGTGTAGCCGGCCAGAGTGGTCCCCAGGATGTCCACTCCCGCGTCCTGTGCGGCCTTGGCGTCATCCAGGGAGCCGCAGTCGGCCATGACGAGGACCTCGGGACGGGCCGCCCGCAGCCCCTCGACGGTCTGGGCCAGGCTCAGCCCGTCGGGACGGGGGCGCCGAGTGCCGTCCAGTGCCACGATCTGGCTTCCGGTGGCGGCCACGGCGATGGCGTGAGTGAGGGTCGGGGTGATGAAGACGCCGTCGTGCCCGTCCTTCCACAGGCCGATGACGGGGACGTCGACGTGCTGGCAGATGAGGGCCAGGTCCGCCAGCCCCTGTGCGCGGATGCCCACGGCACCGCCGGCGACGCAGGCCTGAGCCACCTGGTCCATGGTGCGCGGGTCGCGCATGGGCTCGCCCGGGTAGGCCTGGGCGGAGGCGATGAGTCCTCCCTTGAGGCGTTCCAGGACGGGGTGGATCCCCGCGGAGGCGGCCTGCGCCTGTGTTGATGACTGTGAGGGTGACTGCTCGGTCATAGGTGTGTCCTGTCTGATGGGGCCCGGGGCCGACGGCTAGGGGCGGTGGTTGTCGTTGCTGGTGGCCAGGGCGAGGGCACCGCGAGCCGCGCCGACGATCGGCGCGGTGGTCCCCAGGGTGGCGGGAAGGATCTTGATGGGGGCCAGGGGGTCGATGATCTCTGCGGCGAAGGTCTGCCGCAGGGGCTCCCACCACAGGTCGCCGGCGCGAGCCAGGCCGCCGGAGACGACGACGACGTCGGGGTCGATCACGGTGACCAGTCCAGCCAGGGCCCTGCCCAGGCAGGCGGCCGAGTCGCGGTAGACCTCCGCGGCGATGTCGTCCCCGGCAGCGGCGCGCTCCTCGACCCCGCGGGCGTCGGGAACGTCGGGGGCTCCGCCCTTGGCCAGGTAGCGGCGGTGGATCTGCGGCCCCGCGGTGATACCCTCCAGGTGCCCCGTCCTGCCGCAGGTGCAGGGCTCGCCCTGGGCCCCGGGGACGGGGACGTGGCCGATCTCGCCGGCCACGTGGTGGGCACCCCTGCGGGTTCGCCCCTCGATGACGAGGGCTCCGCCGACCCCGGTGCCCACCGCCACCATGAGGACGACCTCGGCCCCGGTGCCGGCACCGAGCCAGGCCTCTCCGGCGGCATAGGCGTCGACGTCGTTCTCGACGTGGATCGGCAGCTCACCCAGCCCCTGGCCGGCGAGCCGCTTCTGAACACCGGCGGCGACCTGTGTGCCGGCCCATCCGGTGATGGCGTCGGTGGCCGACAGGATGGTCCCGCGCTCGACGTCGACGACGCCGGCGGTGCCGATTCCGACCGCCGTGATCGCCGCGGCCTTGCCGGGTTCCTGGTGCGTTCCGGTCTCGACGACCTTCGCGATCAGGCCGCTGATGGCATCGAGCATGGCGGCAGGACCGTCGTGAGCCGGGGTCGGGCAGGAGCTCACCGGCCCTTGCAGGGCTCCGCCGGCGTCGACCAGCGCGGCAGCCATCTTGGTGCCGCCCAGGTCGAGTCCGACGACGAGCGGATCCTGGCCGGACGACGATGGTGGTGGATTGAGGGGGGCGGATGGGAGGACATCCTGACTCATGACGCTCTCCGACGGGAGGTTGGGCGCTGGCGCGCCGGGTTGAAAAGTAGAGGGGATGAGGGCGGCCGCGGGAAGCCGCTTGAGAGGAGGATCGAGGCCTCGCCGTTGCGATGGCGGCTGCATGCCCGTGGCAGCCAAGATGACGGCCACGGGCATGCAGCCGTCGGGACGTCAGATGAGGCCCTGGGCCTTGACGATCTGCAGAACCCGCTCCTTGGTCTCACCCTCGAGAGCCTTGACGGGGAAGGCCATCTCGTTGGTGGCGATGATCCCGATCGCCTCCATGGCGGTCTTGAAGGCTCCGATACCGGTCGCGTCGGCCGAGCGGCCCTGGGGCACGAAGACGATCTCGAAGCCGGCACACACCTCGTCCTGGAGGCGGCGCACCTCGTCCCACGCCCCCTCACGGGAGGCCTTCCACATTTGGGCGTAGCGGACCGGGTCCACGTTGCCGTATCCGGGGACGAGGCCGTCGGCGCCCAGCAGGAGCATGCCGTCGACGACGCACTCGTGGCCGGTCAGAAGGGCCAGGGGGTGGCCGGCGGCCTCGTTGGCGGCAACCAGCCTGCGGAAGGCGACGTCGTTGCCGGAGGAGTCCTTGACACCGACCAGGACGCCCTCCTTGCCCAGCTCGACGAGCAGGTCGCAACCGAGCTTGGCGCCGCCGAGGCGCACGGGAACGTCATAGGCGAAGACGGGGACGTCAATGGCCGCGGCGATGGCGCGGAAGTGGGCCTTGATCTCCTCGGCGTCGTTGAGCGCGTAGAACGGGCAGGTGGCCACGATCGCCTCGGCGCCCAGGGCGGCAGCCCGGCGAGCCTGGTCGATGACCCGGTGGGCGGTGGTGTCGATGGCACCGGCAAGCACCGGGACGCGCCCTGCCGCGGCCTTGACGACCCGCTCGATGACGGCGTCGCGCTGGGCGTCGGTGAGGTAGGCGACCTCTCCGGAGGATCCCAGGGCGAACAGGCCGTTGACACCACCGGCGATGAGGTGCTCGACGACCTTGTCCAGGCTGTCGAAGTCAACCTCGCCCTCGGCGGTGAAAGGGGTGACAACCGGCGGGATGACGCCGGTGAAACGGTTGTCCATTGTGGTGACTCTCTTCATTGAAAGGTTATCGGACGTCTGACATCTGACGTCACGAGGTATTGTTGCAGATGCTCCCGCTTGGCGCCACCCCGGTGCCTGGGTTTGCCGGCGCCCTGATGCGCCGGGTGAGGGGCGGACCCGAGTGGGTCCGCCCCTCACTGGAGGTGCTGACGGCCCCGGCCGCGACCGGGGCCGTCTACTCAGACATCGAGCAGCGAGGGCACTGCCGACAGCAGAGTGCGCGTGTACTCCTCCTGAGGGTTGTTGAAGATCTCCTCAGTGGTGTTGATCTCGAGGATCTTGCCGAAGTACATGACGGCGATCCGCTCCGAGACGTAGCGCACCGTGTTGATGTCGTGACTGATGAACACCAGCCCCAGCCCCAAGGAGGCCTTGAGGTCCTGGAGGAGGTTGAGCACCTGGGCGCGCACCGAGACGTCCAGGGCGGAGGTGGGCTCGTCGGCCACGATGATGTCGGGGTCCAGAGCGAGCGCTCGGGCGATGGCGACGCGCTGGCGCTGACCACCGGAGATCTGCCGAGGCAGCACGTTGAGTGCGCTGGGGGGCAGCCCGACCAGGTGGAGCAGGTCGCGAACCCGGGCCTCGCGCTCCCTGGAGGACCCGATTCCGTGGACGTTGAGCGGGTCAATGAGCGCGTCGTGCACGATCATGCGCGGGTTGAGGGCCGTGGCCGGATCCTGGAAAACCACCGAGATGCTGCGTCCCAGCTCGCGACGGTCCGAGGCCGAGCGCCCCAACGGACGGCCCTTGAAGATGACCTCACCGGAGGTGACCGGCTGCAGCCCCACCATGACTCGGGCGGTCGTGGACTTGCCGCATCCCGACTCCCCCACGAGCCCCAGTGTCTCTCCGCGCTTGACGCTCAGCGAGACGTTGTTGACCGCGTGCACCGTGTCCGGGTTGAACAGGCCACCGGTGCGGGACTTGTGGATGACGTTGACGTCCCTGAGCTCGACGACCGGCTGGTCCTCGCTCCATGAGGACGATGCAGACGTGTTGGGCGACATCAGTGCTTCTCCTTCGCGAGCAGAGCCTCGAGCTCGGGGGTGATGGCGTAGCTGTGCTCCGTCGTGCCCGGCACGGGCTTGAGCACCGGACGGGTCTCAAGTCCGACCGTCGGGTGGGACGATCGCGGGGCGAACCGGTCTCCCTTGACGAACTCGCTGGGTGAGGGGACGACCCCTCGCACCTGGTGGAGCCGTTTGGAGCCGGCCTCGATGGAGAGCACGGCCCCGAGAAGGCCCCGGGTGTACTCGTGAACCGGGTTGGCCAGCAGCTCGCTGGTGGGCGCCTGCTCCACCACCTGGCCCGCGTACATCACGGTGATCCGGTGCGCCAGCTTGGCCACGAGGGCCAGGTCGTGCGAGACGAAGACCATCGCGAAGCCGAGCTTCTCACGCAGCTCGTTGAGCAGGTCGATGACCTGCTTCTGGACGGTCACGTCCAGGGCGGTCGTCGGCTCGTCGGCCAGGACCAGGGCGGGGTCGCGGGTCAGCGCCATGGCGATGAGAACGCGCTGGCGCTGACCGCCGGAGAGCTCGTGCGGATAGCTGCGCAGCGTGCGCTTGGGGTCGAGCCCCACCAGCTCGAGCAGCTCGGAAGCGCTACGAGTGCCTCCTCGCGCGCTGAGCTGAGCCATCTGGGTGCGGATGAGCATGGAGGGGTTCAGCGAGGACAGGGCGTCCTGGTAGACCATGCTCATCTCGTGACCGCGCAGTGCGTTGTGCTCGGCGGGCGTCATCTTAAGGATGTTGCGCCCCTTGAAGAGGATTTCACCGGAGAGCCGGGCCGAGGGAGGCAGCAGCCCCATGACGGCCATCGAGCTGATGGACTTGCCGCAGCCGGACTCCCCCACCAGTCCCATGGTCTCGCCGGGGCGCACGGAGAAGGAGACGCCGTCGACGATGTTGACCTCACCGTGCTGCTCGGGGAAGGCGATCGAGAGGTTCTTGACCTCCAGGACCGGGTCCTCACCGGTGTCCTCGTAGACCAGCCGGTCCTTCCGGGCGAGCTCGGCCACCCGCAGGGAGCTGAGCCGCTCGGACAGAGAAACGTCCTCTGCTGCAGGAGCGACGACGCCGGTCAGCGAGCTGAGCCCGTTCGTGGCGTCATCACCATCGGCGACGGAGGCGTTGGCGACCACCGCCTCGGCGGCGTCGTCCCAGGCCTCCAGGGTCTCCTGGGCCTCCATGGCCTCCTCATCGGCCTGGACGTCGGGCTTGGCCTTGATGCGCGGCGAGGCCATCGCGTCGGTGAGCCCCTCGGACAGGACGTTGAGGCACAGGGTGGTGATGAGGATGAGCAGGCCGGGGAAGAAGGTCGGCCACCAGTGGCCCGACAGGAGCAGCTCTTTGCCCTCGGAGAGCATGTTGCCCCAGGTCGGGGTGTTGACGGACTTGATGCCCGCACCGATGAAGGACAGCGAGGCCTCGAAGACGATCGCGTCAGCCACCAGGACGGTCGCGAAGACCATGATGGGGGCGATGCAGTTGCGGGCCACGTGCTTGAGGAGGATCCACGGCACCGGGGCACCCATCACCTTGGAGGCGGCCACATAGTCCTCCCCGAACTGGGAGATGATGTTGGCGCGCACCACGCGGGTGAGCTGGGGGATGTAGAGGATGCCGATGGAGACGATGATGACCGGCAGCATCGGCAGGCGGGTCGACATCGCCGAGACGAGGACGGCCGCCAGAGCGATGCCCGGGAAGGACATGACGACGTCGAGCACGCGCATGAGCGTCTCAGCGATCCACTTGCGGGAGGTGGCGGCGATGGCGCCGAGGACCGAGGCCACCACGAGGGCCAGGCCAGTGGCCGTCAGGCCCACGACCAGCGAGACCCTGGCGCCGTAGACGGCACGGGAGAAGATGTCACGACCGGTGCCGTCCGTCCCGAACAGGTGCGACGCAGACGGGGCGACGACAGGATCGGAGGAGGTCACCTCACCGACGCCCTCGATGTAGGAGGTCGTCTTGGTCTCCGCCAGTCCGGTGGCACCGGGAGAGTAAGGGGCGATGATGGGAGCCAGGATGGCGACCAGGGCGATGAGGCCCAGCACGATGATGGCGATCTTGGAGCCGACAGGAAGCGCCTTCCAGCCCTGGAAGCGCAGCCCGGGCCGCGAGGCCTTATCCAGTGTGGAGCGGTGCAGCATCAGATGCTCCTGATTCGTGGGTTGACGAGGACGTAGAGCATGTCAACGACGATGTTGATGATGATGAAGGCCAGTGCCACCGTGATGGAGACGCCCTGGACGATGTTCACGTCGTTGCGGGTGATGCCCTGGAAGATGAGCTGGCCCATTCCCTTGATGTTGAAGATCATCTCGATGACGACGGCGCCTCCCATGGCGTAGCCGATGCGCAGTCCCAGCACGGTCAGCGGAGTGATGAGCGCGTTGCGCAGCACGTTGCGGGCCACAACGACGTTCTTGGGAATACCGCCGCCGATGGCGGTGCGCACGTAGTCGCGGTCGAGCTCCTCAACCATGGCGGTACGCACCACACGGGTGAGCGAGCCGGCGTTGGGCACCGCGATGGCCAGGGCCGGCAGGAAGATCTGATTGAGGTACGTTCCCGGATCCTCGCTGAAGGGAACCCACTCGGACACCAGAGCGGGGAAGGTCCCCGTTCCCCCCGGAATGTCGGAGAACCACTGAATGAGCAGTAGGGCAAGCCAGAAGGACGGGGTGGCGAGGCACGCGATGGAGATGACGCGGATGACCTGGTCCTGCCACTTGTCGCGGTAGAGGGCCGCGATGATTCCCAGGATCGTGGCCACGATGACGGCTGCGAAGATTCCGATGAAGGTCAGCTGGAGTGTGATCGGAAACGCATCGGCCACCATGCCGGTGATCTTGACGCCGGTGAAGGAGGTGCCGAGGTCGCCGTGGATCAGACCCAGGAGGTACTCCCAGAACCGCTGGAGAAGGGGATCATTGAGATGGTGGGCGACTCGGTACTGCTCGAGGGCGTCAGGCGTGGCCGACTCGCCCAGCGCAAGACGCGCTGGGTCCGCCGAGGAGAATGACATGACGACGAAGACGAGCAGCGTCACGCCCAGCACCATGACCGGCAGCGCGACCAGGCGCCGTCCGATCAGGCGGATGAGGTTGGACACTGAAATGCTCCTTTGCGTTAGCGTCCTGCCGCCTGAGGTGGCGGCTGGGTGGCATGGCAGCCGCAGAGCGAGCCGCCACGCCGATTGTCTGATGTCTGACGTCAGATTGCAAGTCCGTTGCTTTCATCTCGGACGCATGACGCCATGAGCACGGCACGGGCGGTGCGGCACCCGCTGGTGACTGCCGCACCGCCCACACACGACCCTCAGGACTTGGACGACCCCGTCCCCACGAAGGACAGACCGGTCAGCGCGATCGGCTTGAAGTTCTCCAACGTCGTCGAGTCATAGGCCGTCGGAGCCTTGCGGTGGAAGATCGGGTAGAGCGGCACCTCCTCGGAGAGCTTGTCGAAGATCTCCCGCCACTTGGCGACCTGCTTGTCGCCCTCCAGCTTGACCGCCTCTTCAAGCAGCCCCTGGACCGCGACCTGACTCTCCGACCCCTTCCAGTGCATCCGAGTCTCGGTCCACACATCGCCGCCGTACCACCAGCGCATGAGCAGGTCCGCGTCATTACCGAAGACCGAGGGGTCCCCGGGAGCGATCAGCACGTCCCACGTGCCCTGTCCGGAGTCGATGAAGGAGTAGGTGTCCGCAGACTTCTTCTCGTCGTACTTGACCGTCACCCCCAGGGCCTCGAGGTTCTCACGGATGATGGGCCTGACGGCCGAGAACCAGCCGTGGTCCGTGCACAGCAGGTTGATGGTCGTGATGCCGGCCTCCGCCAGGAGCGACTTGGCCTTGGCTGCGTCCTTGGAGTAGACCGTCTTAGCCTTCTTGTACGCGGGGTGCCCGTCCTGGACGAAGCAGGTCGCCGGCGTCGCCAGGCCGGCCATGCCGGTGTCGCAGATCTTGGCGTAGTCCAGCGCGTAGAGCACCGCCTGCCGGGCCTTGACGTTGGAGAAGGTGGTGTGGTTGAACATGGCGAAGAGCAGCCCGAAGCCCTGCTGCGCCGCCACCTTAACCGGATCCTTGAGCGTCTTGAGGTTGGCCGCCGGGACGGCGTCGATGGCCTGCACGGAGCCAGAGGTCATCGCGTTGGTGCGGGTGGTGTCGTCGGGCAGGATCTGCCAGGTCATGGACTTGGCCAGCGCCGGGCGAGGGCCGTTGTACTTGTCGTTGCGTTCGAAGACGAGCTTCTGGCTGCCGGCACCGTTGTCGGTCATCTTGTAGGGACCGCTTCCGACGGGGTTCATGTTGAACTTCTTGGCGTCCGCCTCAACGATCGCCTTGGGGACGATCTTGACCACGCTCAGACGCTCGGCCACCAGGGAGAAGGCGTACTTGAGCTTAATGGTCACCGTGCCTGCGTCCTTGGCCTCCACCTTGTCGATGAAAGGCAGGAACTGGGAGTACAGCGACTTGTTGGCCGGGTCGAGCACGCGTGTGAAGGAGAAGACGACGTCGTCGGCAGTCACGGCCGAGCCGTCGGAGAACTTCGCGTCCTTACGCAGCGCGACCTCATAGGTGGTGTCGTCCACCTTCTTGGGCATCTCCGCCGCCAGCGCCGCGTACACCTCACGGGTGGCCGGGTGGAGCTCGGTGAGCCCCTCCAGAGTGTGCCAGTTGGCAGCGACCGTCAGAGCCGACGACGTCGTCATCGGGTCGTAGCCGTTGGTGCCCAGCTCGTAGGAAATACCTGCGGTGATGACACCGTCCTTGTGGGTGACCTCCTGATCGGCAGCCACGCCGCTGGCCTTCGCGCCACCCGAGGTCTTGCCCCTACCGCCGCAGGCCGCAAGGCTGACAGCCAGGCCAGCAGCCATTCCGAGGGTGCCGGTCAGCCTGATGAAGTCCCGGCGGCTGGAGCCGGCCGGAGTCGTGATCGCCATTGATTCTCTCCTGATGTCTGACGTCTTATGTCTGACGTTGGTAGGATGACTGTAGCAGAAGTCAGGGCGTCCAGACCACTCACAACCTCGCAGGCAAGACAATCGCAACCCTCGCCCCACTGCTGGGGCGAGTCGTTCGACGAGCGGAATCACATCGTAGTGATCAACAATGATTGACAGGGCAAGAACCATGGCCGACACCAAGAAAAGCAGCACCGTGAACAGAGCATCCGCACCACAGGTAACCGTCACCACAGACAAAGAGACGAACATCACACTCACGACCGATGAGCCGATCATCCCTCACGGTCCCTACTCCACGCTGATGTCGTCGCCCGCCACTCAGGCGGAGGCGACGATGACCGAGATTAAGAACTACATCCTGCGCTCCGGCCTGCAGATAGGTGATGCGTTGCCGACGGAGTCCCAGCTGTGCG
>NZ_KV810978.1:12847-53914 GCF_001812965.1 Actinomyces sp. HMSC075C01 | reverse complement strand
AGCAGGCCGGAGGCGACAAGACCACCGAGCAGAAGGCCAGCGAGCAGAAGACCACCGAGAACAACGGTGGCGGTGACAAGACCACCGAACAGAAGACCACCGAGCGTTCCACCTCCGAGCGTCAGAACTCGGAGCAAAACACCACCGATCGCTCGACCTCCGAGCGTCAGAGCACTGAACAGAAGACCACTGAGCAGAACACCACTGAGCGCTCGGCTTCTGAGAACAACGGTGGCGGCAACAAGCAGGCCGGCGGTGACAAGACCACCGAGCAGAAGGCCAGCGAGCAGAAGACCACCGAGAACAACGGTGGCGGCAACAACGGCGGAAGCAACAGCAACGCCAACGCCGGAAACAAGCAGACCGGTGGCGACAAGCAGACCGGTGGCGACAAGCAGGCCAACGCCGGCGACAACAAGGCCGGGGCCGACAAGGGCAGCAACCTGAGCTCGAACGCCAAGGAGTCCTCCTCGGACAACCGGGCCGGCGGCGAGACCGCCAAGGACAGCGACGAGTCTCTGGCCCACACCGGTGCCAACGGCATGGTCTTCGGCGGAATCGCCGCATTCCTGGTCGTAGCCGGAGGCGCTGCCCTGGTGGTGCGTCGGCGCAACAAGGCCTGAACCGGTTGTGACCTGATCCGCTGACGTTCCCCAAGCCGCGGGAACAGCCTCTGCGCCGGGGGACGACACGCGACGTGTCGTCCCCCGGCGCCGTTGTGCGGCGCTTCAGGCACTGCCGGTGTCGATCCGAAGGTGAGACAATCACCCGGCGCACCCTCATTGGGCAGCGCATCCCTCTCAGACAGGAGTTCTTATGCCCGGTCAGAACCTGACTCGCCTTGAGGCCGCCGAGCGCAGCGCAGCCGTACAGACCCAGAGCTACGACGTCGTCCTCGACCTCACGCGCGGTGAGACGGTCTTCGGCTCCACCACCACGGCACGCTTCACGGCCACACCGGGTTCCTCCACCTTTATCGACCTCGTCGCACCGACGGTCCACTCCATCACCCTCAACGGGCTCCCGCTTGACCCCGCCGAGGTTTACACGGACTCGCGCATCGCGTTGAAGGATCTGGCCGCGGACAATGAGCTGGTCGTCGTCGCCGACTGCGCCTACATGCACACCGGAGAGGGGCTGCACCGCTTCACCGACCCGGCCGACGGCGAGACCTATCTCTACAGCCAGTTCGAGGTCCCCGACTCCCGGCGGGTATTCGCGGTCTTCGAGCAGCCCGATCTCAAGGCCTCCTTCACCTTCACGGTCACCGCGCCGTCGAGCTGGACGGTGCTGTCCAACTCCCCCACTCCTGAGCCGGTTCCCGCCGAGGCCTCCGACGGCTCAGGAGACGCCCACACCTTCGTCTTCGCCCCCACCGAGCCGATGAGCTCCTACGTCACGGCCATCGTCGCCGGGCCTTACGTCGGTGCGACCGACGAGTACGTGGCCGACGACGGACGCAGCGTGCTACTGGGGGTCTACTGCCGTAAGAGCCTGGTCGAGCACATGGACTCAGAAGAGATCCTGGACCTGACCAAACGAGGCTTCGCCTACTACGAGGACCTGTTCGCCACCCCCTACGCCTTCACCAAGTACGACCAGGTCTTCGTCCCCGAGTTCAACGCCGGAGCGATGGAGAACGCCGGCTGCGTCACCCACCGTGACGACTACATCTTCCGTTCCAGACCCGTCGAGGCCCGCGTGGAGCGGCGCGCCGTGACGATCCTGCACGAGCTGGCCCACATGTGGTTCGGGGACATGGTCACCATGACCTGGTGGAACGACCTGTGGCTCAACGAGTCCTTCGCCGAGTACACCTCCACCCTGGCCACCGCCGAGGTCACCCGCTGGAACCAGGCCTGGACAACCTTCCAGACCCTGGAGAAGGGGTGGGCCTACAACCAGGACCAGCTGTCCTCCACCCACCCCGTGGCCGCGGAGATCCACGACCTTCACGATGTCGAGGTCAACTTCGACGGCATCACCTACGCCAAGGGGGCCTCGGTCCTAGCCGCGCTCGTGGGCTACGTGGGCAGGGAGAACTTCTTCGCCGGCATCCAGCGCTACCTGGCGGCGCACGCCTACGCCAACGCCGAGCTGAGCGACCTGCTCCGTGAGCTGGAGGCGGTCTCGGGACGCGACCTGAGTACCTGGACCCGCCTGTGGCTCCAGGAGGCCGGCGTGACGACCCTGCGCACGCAGCTGGCCACCGACGCCGACGGCCTCATCACCCGGGCCACCGTCCTTCAGGAGATCCCCGCCGACTCACCGGCCTCGCTGCGCCCGCACCGGGTGGTGATCGGCTGCTACACCCTGACCGGCCAGGGCGCGAAGGCGAGCCTGGAGCGCACCAACCGCATCGAGCTCGACGTCGACGGTGAGCTGACCGAGGTGCCTGAGCTGGTCGGCGCCAAGCGGGCGGATGTCCTCGTCCTCAACGACGACGACCTCACCTATGCCAAGGTCCGCCTCGATGAGGACTCACTGTCCTTCGGGCTCGAGCACATCGAGTCCTTCACCGAGTCCCTGCCGCGCTCGATCGTCCTGGCCTCGGCCTGGGACATGGTGCGCGACGGCGAGCTCGCCGCCTCCCGATTCCTCGACGCGGCGCTGCGGGCACTGGGCGTGGAGGAGCACTCCTCGGTCGTCCAAGGGCTGCTGGGGCGCGTCACGACCTGCCTGTCGGGTTTCCTGCCCCCGGCCGTGCGCCGGGATCTGGCTCCGGGAACGGCCGACCGGCTACTGGAGCTGGCGCGGGCGGCCCAGGCCAGAAGCGACAAGCAGCTCCAGCTGGTTCGGGCGCTGGCCGCTCACGCCGTCACCGATGAGCAGCTCGACGTCGTCACCGGTCTTCTGGAGGGGAGCGAGACTCTTGGCGGTCTCGACATCGACCAGGACCTGCGCTGGGACCTGCTGATCGGTCTGGTGGCCGCCGGCCGCAGCGGGGAGGAGCAGATCCGCACCGAGGAGGCCCGGGACCGCACCACCACAGGACGTGAGCGCGCCGCGGAGGCCCGCGCATCGATTCCGACCCCGGAGGCGAAGCGGGCCACCTGGCGGGCCCTCGTCGACGACGCCTCCATGCCCAATGAGACCCAGGTGCGCGTCCTGCGGGGCCTGACCAATGTCGAGCGCCACCCCGAGCTGCTGGCTCCCTTCGTGGGGGCGTATGTGGAGGCCATCGACTCGGTGTGGTCCTCACGCACCTTCCACATGGCCGAGAACCTGCTGACGGGGCTGTGGTCCTGCGCCACGGTTGGCCTGAAGGGCGCTGATGACCCGGCCGCCGCCCTGGGGGGCTGGTTGGAGTCCCACGCCCAGGCCCCGGCCGCGCTGCGACGGATCGTGCGCGAGAACCTCGATGACACGCTGCGGGTGGCCAGGGCGCAGGCCGCTGAGAGCCAGAGCAGGCAGTAGCCGCGCCGCACTGCGGCCCTCAGCGGGCTCAGGATGAGGCAATGAGCTGGGGCCGAGCGCATGACGCGCTCGGCCCCATCTCGTGAGGTGCCGGCCCCGACATCCCGGCACCGGCATCGCTCAGCGCCGGGATGACTCCGCAGACTTCTTGCCCGTGGACTTGGCGGCGGCGGCCTGCGCAGCGGCGAAGGCGTCGACGTCGTCGTCCTCGCGCCCGGGGGTCTTGAAGTCGAACTTGACGATGAGGAACCTGAAGAGGAAGTAGTAGATGACGGCGTAGACCAGCCCCATGATGAGGATCATGAGCGGGCCACGCACCACCCCACCGGAGAGCTCGGCGGACTTGCCGAAGTTGAGCAGGTAGTCGATCGCGCCTGCGGAGAAGGAGAAGCCGTCCTTGGCGCCCAGCAGGTTGGCGACGGCCAGGGAGGAGCCGGTCAGCACCGCGTGGACGGCGTAGATCGGGAAGGCCACGTAGGCGAAGGCGTACTCGAGGGGCTCGGTGATGCCGGTGATGAAGGCGGTCAGGGCCACCGAGATCATGAGGGCGCCGGTCGCCTTGCGCTTGGCGGGCTTGGCCGTGTGCCAGATGGCCAGGGCGGCGGCGGGCAGCGCGAACATCATGATCGGGAAGAATCCGGTCATGAAGCCCCCGGTCCACGAGTTCGAGCCGTCCACACCCTGGAAGAAGCAGGTGAGGTCACCGTGCGCAGTACCGCCCGAGGCCGTCTGGCAGGAGCCGAGCTGGAACCAGGGCACGGAGTTGAGCAGGTGGTGCAGACCGAAGGGGATGAGCAGCCGGTTGACGGTACCGAAGACGAAGACCGCCAGGGCGCCGGCGATGCCCTTGGAGTTCCCGGCATTGATGAGCCAGCCGCCGAGCTGTTCGTTGATGAGCCAGTTGAAGGCCGGGTAGAGCGCCGACATGACCAGGGCGATGACAAGCGCGGCGCCGGAGGTGACGATGGGGACGAAGCGGCGTCCGCCGAAGAAAGCCAGCCAGTCGGGCAGCTTGACGCGGTAGTAGCGCTGCCAGAGCAGAGCGGCGACGATGCCGATGACGATACCGCCCAGGACCCCGTAGTTGATGGGAGTCTGGGTGGGGATGTCACAGAGCTTGACTCCCTGGTTCCAGGGGCCGACCTGTGCGATCTCACCCTTGGCGGGATCGAAGGAGTGGAGGCAGTCCAGGGCCTCCTTGCTCAGGGGTGCGGGCTCGCCCATGATGATGGGGGACATGGTCCAGGTGACTGCCCGGTAGACGAGGAAGCCGAACAGTGCGGCCACTCCGGTGGAGCCGTCGGCCTTCTTGGCGAAACCCACGGCGACGCCGACGGCGAAGATGAGGGGCAGGTTATCGAAGACCGCTCCACCGGCCGCGGCGAAGATGTCTGCGACAGGCTGCAACCAGGACAGCTTCGAGGCGAGCCCCTCGGCCCCCAGCATATCCGCCTGCCCCAGACGCAGCAGCAGACCCGCCGCCGGAAGCGTGGCAATGGGCAGCATCAGGGATCTCCCCAGACGCTGAGCAAGGGCGAAGGCGCCGCCCGTCTTCTTCTTGTCTGACATGAGTGTTCTCCAGTTCAGGATCGCGCGGCTGCACTGCCGCGTCAGAGATAGCCACCGTGACGGTGGTAGTCGGGACGGATCGACACCGAACACGTCTGGACCAGTGCTACCAGAAAAACCGATATACTCTTCAATGTCAAGCGCGGGACGCACTCGTCGGCCATAATGATATGAAAATCGATACGACGGAGCGGAAGCAGTGGTCGCAGGCACACCCCTTCTCCTGGCCGCCTCCACCCGCTGTCAACCAGGGGAGTCCCATGCCCAAAAACGCAGGTAAGAAGCCGGCAAAGTACGTCATCGTGCGCAATCACCTGCTGGACCTGGTCAGGAACGGTCTCGCCACCGGCAGCCCGGTGCCCTCCGAGCGCGAGCTGTGCGAGCAGTTCGAGGTTTCCCGCATGACCGTGCGCCAAGCCATCGACACCCTCGTCGTTGACGGTGTCCTGGAGCGCCACCAGGGCAAGGGAACGTTCGTGGCGCCCCCGAAGCTTGACCTGCAGGTCCGGCTGACCTCCTTCACCCAGGAGATGCAACGCCGCGGGATGGAGCCCGGCGTCGTCATGCTGCAGGCCAAGACCATCGCCTCCAGTGAGACCGTGGCGGAGGCGCTCGAGCTCGAGGCCGGGGCCGAGGTCCATCACCTGCGTCGCCTACTGACAGCCAACGCCATCCCCATGGCGATCGAGGAGAACTGGATTCCCGCAGCACTCCTACCCAATCTGTTGCGCACCAACCCTAACTTCTCGGTCTACGCCGAGCTGACCCAGGCCGACCTGGCGCCGCAGTGGGGTGAGGACGTGATCGAGGCCCACGCGGCCACGGCCCAGGAAGCAGCGCTGCTCTCCGTCCAGGAGGGAGCCCCGACGCTGGACATCACCCGGCGCACCTTCCACGAGCACTGTGCCATCGACTACTCGCGCACCCTGTTCCGCGCCGACCGCTACACCCTGTGGGTCCCGGTGGCCGCCCCCAAACCCGCCTTCCGCCCCGACCGCTCGTAGCCTAATTGGGCTGTTGCAGGTCAGTACTGGACAACCTCCAAGCGCCCTGTACCATGGGGTACTGGTATGGACCATTAGTCCGGTACCGGCGAAGGTGCCGCACCTGACTGCACCTCCCCCGCGTCCTGACGCCTCATCTCGGCACCATCACCCACCGAGCCCGGCACACCCCGGGCAGACCCAGGAGGAACCCATGTCTCAGGCACAGAGCATCGTCGACGCCCTCGGAGGATTCGACAATATCGTGGAGATCGAGCCCTGCATCACGCGGCTGCGCTGCGAGCTGGAGGACGGTTCCCTCGTGGACGAGGCGGCCCTGAAGGCCGCGGGAGCGCACGGGGTCGTCAAGCTCGGCGATATCGTGCAGGTCGTGGTCGGCCCCAACGCAGACACGATCGCAGAGGATATCGAGGACCTGCGGTGAGCCTGACTGTCCAGTCGCCGGTATCCGGCGTCGTCGTCGCCCTCAGCGATGTTCCCGACCCCGTCTTCTCCGGCAAGATCGTCGGCCCCGGGGTGGCCATCACCCCGGACCCCGCTGGCGGGGGCGAGGTCAGCGCCCTGGCACCGATCAGCGGAACCGTCATGAAGATCCACCCCCACGCCTACGTCATCACCAACGATGACGGCCGCAGCGTCCTGGTCCACCTGGGGCTGGACACCGTGAGTCTGGGGGGCAGCGGCTTCACTCTCTGGGCCGATGAGGGGCAGAGAGTCGAAGCGGGCAGCCCCATCATCAGCTGGTCCCCCGCTCAGATCGAGGCCGGTGGGCTCAACCCGATCGTCCCGGTCATCGCTCTGGAGGGCGATGAGTCCGACCTGGAGCCGGTGTCTCCCGACCGCACAGTCGCAGCCGGCGACACGCTCATGACCTGGGCGTAGACCCGAACGCGGGTCCGGTTCCATCGGGCCTCGCCCGCAACAACGTGTGGTCCCGGCCGCCAGTACGACGGCCGGGACCACAGCATCTCAGCAGTTCACCCGACTCCGGCCCGCCCGATCCGGCGGGCGCTGACCGAGTGACATCAGTCCTGAGAAGCCATCTCGTCGCGTACGGCGCTCAGCAGGCTGCCCAGGCGTGCGTTCTCGGGCAGGTCGTCGACCAGGACGACCTCGCCCGCGCCGTCGGCCAGAGGGATCCGCCAGTTGGGGTACTCCTGGTCGGTGCCGGGCTGGTTCTGAGCGCGCCGCTCCCCCACGCCGTCAACCAGGGCGACGCCGACCAGGACCGAGGGAGTGCGCACCACGTAACGGTGCAGGGCCTCCACGACCTGACGCTCGGTGGGGGCGTCCCCCAGCAGGCCGTGCTCGCGCAGTCGGGCGGTCATCCGGTCGCGCTCGATGCGCGCCTCGGTGCGCACCTGCTCGACCGGCTCCGTGAGCAGGCCGAGGCGCTCACGCAGATCGACGTGCTCGTCAGCCAGGTAACCGGCAGTCGGGGGAAGATCATGGGTGTTGACCGTGGACAGGGCGAGCCTGCGGTAGTCCTGAGGCTGGAGGGGCCAGCCGTCGTGCTGCTTCTCGAACCACAGGACGCTGGTTCCCAGCACACCACGACTGGCCAGGTAGTCGCGCGCCCAGGGCTCCACGGTCCCCAGGTCCTCACCGATGACGACGGCACCGGCCCGGTATGCCTCCAGGAGCACGACGCCGAGCATGGCCTCATGGTCGTAACGCACGTAGGCGCCGTGGTCCGCCCCCATACCCTCAGGGATCCACCACAGGCGGAACAGGCCGATGATGTGGTCCACGCGCAGCGCGCCGGCGTGGCGCAGGACTGTGCGCACCATGTCACGCAGGGGGGCGTAGGCGCTGCGCACCAGGTACTGAGGGTTCCACGGCGGCTGGGACCAGTTCTGCCCCTGCTGGTTGTACATGTCCGGCGGAGCCCCCACGGTGACTCCGGAGGCGAAGGCCTCCGGGTTGGACCACACGTCAGCTCCCTGCGAGTGCACTCCCACCGCGAGGTCATCCATGATGCCCAGGGCCATCCCCGAAGCCAGAGCCTCAGCCTGGGCACGGGCCAGCTGCTCGTCGACGATCCACTGCAGCCAGGCGAAGAAGTCGATGCGCTCGGCCAGCTGGTGCGCCTCGTTGGCGACGTAGGCGGAGTCCGCCTCCCGCAGCGTGGCGGGCCAGGTGTCCAGGGGCCCGTGCTTCTCCACCAGCGCGCTCCACAGGGCGAAGCGCTCCAGTCCCTCGCCCTGCTCAGCACGGAAACGCTCGAAGTCCCGCTGGCGGGAGTAGGAGCGACCGGCCGCGAAGATGACCTCGAGGGCCTCGCGCTTGGCCTTCCACGCCGCGTCGCGGTCGATCGGCTCGGCGCTGAGGTCACTGTCCTTGACCTCCTCGAAGGCCCACTGCACCAGCGAGCGCTTGGGGCCGGACAGGCGGGCCACTTCGGGGATGTTCTCCGGCCGGATGTAGAGGGGGTTGACGAAGCGGCGCGTCACCGGCAAGTAAGGTGAGCAGGTCATCGGCGCCACCGGCTCAGCCGCGTGCAGCGGGTTGATGAGCAGGAAGTCGGCCCCCTGGTCCCCCAGAAAGGCGGCGAGCTCGGTGAGGTCGTCGGTGTCACCGGTCCCCCACGACCCGCGCGAGCGGGTCGAGTACAGCTGGGCCATGACTCCCCAGCCTCGATCGCCGAGAGACTCGGGCAGATCAAGGTGGTTGGGGGTGACCGCCAGCGCCGAGGTCACGGTGATGGTCTCCGCCTCGCCGTCGGCGGGCGCCGCGGCATGAGCCCCCTGCGGGGCCGCCTGGTCAGTGGAGCCGGGGCTGACCTCGGCGATGAGGCGGTGCCACCCCAGGGGCAGATCGGCTCCGAGGATGAAGGAGGCGCGGCCGCGCTTGACGCCGTCCACCTCCCGGGGCACGGTCCAGTCCTCAGTCTGAGTCAGCTCACGGACCTCCCCATCCTCGAGCTCGACGCGCACCCGCACCTTGGCGCCGTCGGGCACGTAGACGGGGACGGTGGACTCCACACCGCCGCGCGTGACGACTGTGGGGGCAAGCGCCTGCCGCCAAGGGGCGTCCTCGACCTCTCGCAGAGCGCGCCCGATCTCCTCCTCGGAATGGGTGTTCACCCCTAACGCGGCTAGTACGGCCCTGAGAGTGGCGCTTGAGGGAGAGGCAAGGTTGCCGTGATAGTCCCAGTACTCGGTGGAGACACCGTGCGCCTCAGCCAGTTGCTTGAGGCTCTCGGAAGCAGGTAACAGGTCGTCGTTGAACTCGTTCATGTGCGTGGGTCAGCCTTGCGTGAGCAGATGTGCGATAGAGCGCCATGGAGCGGGCGTGGAGCAGGGTTGCCCTCCGCCATCACCCCTGGGGATGGATGGGTCGGATCGGAACGCGGGCGCTAGCAGGACTAGCAGTGTCCAAGTGTGCCCTAACGGCTGAGGGTTGTGCACCCGCCGCACCGTATCTCCTGACGTTTTGCTGCAACTGTTTCACCATGAGGCCGCACGATGGCGCCACTACCGATGAGCAGCTCGGGGAACGCGTGCCCAAGACCCCACAGCCGGTCGGCAGGCGGCTGACCAGACGGCGAGACCGGGGGTCCCGCTGCCGGCATGCGCCCGACCGCCGTGCGGGCGAAGGCAGATCGCCCGGCTCCATGCTGAAGGCACTGGAGCCGGGCGACCATGCAGACCGTCCGGGAACGGAGGCGATCAGTCAGAGAGCTGCGATCTCTGAGGCGAGGTTGTCCGCCGTGGGCCCCACGACGACCTGGACGACGCGGCCCGAACGCACCACGCCGAAGGCACCGGCCGCTCGCAGCGCCTCCTCATCAACCTTCGTCTGATCGGTTACCTCGACGCGCAGGCGCGTGATGCACGGCTCGAGGTCGGTGATGTTCTCCTGGCCGCCGAGACCGGCGACGATGTCTGATGCAGTACTCATGGCTTCTCCTTCCCGGTTCCCGTCCTCGTGCAATCCCCGTCTGTCATGCGCGTGGTCGGGCAGCTGAGGTCCTTCGTGCTCACGATCACTTTATCCCACCTCCGCGGGTTCCGCGGCGAAGAGCTCCGGTCGGCAGGAAGACGCACGTGCACGGAAGCCGCGGGCGCCTGCCGCACGGGAGACGGCAGCGGACGGCAGCGGACGGCAGCGCCGGAGAACCTTCCTCGCATGACGGCGCTCACTCACGTAACCTTACGAGAACGCGATAGATGCCTCGACGCCGCCGCAGAGGAGATCGTTATTCCCCTGGCGGAAATGTCTCTTTCCGACCACATTCGGGGCACAATGAGCGATGATCCCCATTCGTCTCCGATGAGGAGCACCACATGACAGTGTCCGACACCACCTCCACAACCCTGTCCGGCATCGGTGTGAGCCCTGGCCTTGTGGCCGGCCCCGTCGCCAGGATGGCACCTCCCATTCCTGAGCCCGAGATCGCGACCCTCGAGCCCAGTCGCGACATCGAGAAGGAGTGCGAGCGCATCGCGCTGGCGGCCCAACGGGTCAAGAAGGGCCTGGAGCTGTCCGCGGCCGAGGCCAAGGCCGAGGCCCGAACCCTCCTTGAGACCACCGCGCAGATGGCCGCCGACCCCACCCTGACCTCAACGGCGCAGGCCATGGTGCGCGAGAAGCGCCTGGTCCCAGAGCGCGCCGTGTGGGAGTCGGCGGGAACGCTGGCCGCCATGCTGGAGTCCCTGGGCGGCTACATGGCCGAGCGCACCCGTGACGTCCAGGACGTCCGCGACCGCATCGTCGCCGTTCTGACCGAGTCCCCGATGCCGGGGATCCCCCGCCTGCCTGAGCCCTTCGTGCTCGTGGCGGCCGACCTCGCCCCGGCCGACACCGCGCTGCTGGACCCTGAGAAGGTCATCGCCTTCATCACCTCCGAGGGCGGCCCCACCTCCCACACCGCGATCCTGGCGCGCGCGCTGGGCATGCCGGCGATCGTCGGCACCGGCGAGAAGGTCACCGACGCGCTGTCCGACGGCGACATCGTCCTGGTTGACGGCACTAAGGGAAGCATCACCATCAACCCCTCCGAGGACGCTCTGCGCCGGGCGCGGGAGCTTGCCTCCCGCGTGCGCGTCTTCAACGGCGACGGAGCCACGAAGGACGGCCACGAGGTCCAGCTGCTGGCCAATGTCGGTGACGCAGCCGGCGCCCGTAGCGCCGCGGAGGCCGGAGCCATGGGCATCGGACTGTTCCGCACCGAGTTCTGCTTCCTGGACCAGCCTGAGGAGCCCACGGTGGAGGCTCAGGTGGAGGCCTACCAGGGAGTCCTGGAGGCGTTCCCCGGGAAGAAGGTCGTGGTCCGTACTCTCGACGCCGGCGCGGACAAGCCGTTGCCCTTCCTGACTGACGCCACCGAGGCCAACCCGGCGCTCGGAGTGCGCGCCTACCGCACGACGCGCCGCGACCCCGAGGTCCTGGATCACCAGCTCGAGGCGCTGGCCAAGGCCGAGGCCGCCACCGAGGCCAAGGTGTGGGTCATGGCCCCGATGATCTCCACGGCCGGGGAGGCCGAGGCCTTCACGCAGAAGGCCCGCTCCTACGGTCTGAAGACGGCCGGCATGATGATCGAGGTGCCCTCGGCCGCACTCATGGCCGACAAGCTCTTCGAGCACGCCGACTTCGCCTCCGTGGGCACCAACGACCTCACCCAGTACGTCATGGCGGCAGACCGCCTGCTGTCCTCGCTGGCGGATCTGTCCACGGCCTGGCAGCCGGCCGTTCTGCGTCTGATCAGTACCGCGTGCGAGGGGGCCTCCCACAGGGGACGTCCGGTGGGCGTGTGCGGTGAGGCCGCGGCGGACCCGGCACTGGCCGCCGTCCTCGTGGGGCTGGGAGTCGCCTCCCTGTCGATGACGGCACGCGCGCTACCGGATGTCGACGCCGTCCTGAAGTCCGTCACGCTCGCCGAGTGCCAGGAGCTGGCGAGGATCGCCCTGGACGCGGCGACGGCCGAGGACGCGCGCGCAGCAGTGCGCGCCAAGCTTCCGATCCTGGAGGAGCTCGGTCTGTGACAACCCCATACCCCGTCCCCGTCGCCACGGAGGAGCCCCTCGGGTCGGTGACCCGAATCCTCAGCCTGGCGACGGGTGACGGGGAGGATGTCTTCTCCGGGGGCTCCCTGCCCCAGCTCTCAGGGCGGGTCTACGGAGGTCAGGTAGTGGCCCAGGGCATGCTCGCCGCGGCCGCCACGGTGGAGGACGACGGTGACGGTGAACGCCTGCCGCACTCGGTCCACGCCTTCTTCATGAGGGGCGGGCAGCCCGATACGCCAATCACCTTCGCCGTCGAGCGCCTGCACGACGGGCGGTCCTTCTCCCAACGGCGCACCGCCGCCTCCCAGGAGGGCACGCCGATCCTGACGATGCTCACCTCCTTCCAGGAGGAGCAGGAGGGCGCTGACCTCCATGTCGCAGCCCCCTCAGTTCCGCGCCCTGAGGACTTAACGAGCGCGCTGGAGATCTTCCGCACCATCGACCATCCGGTGGCGCGTTTCCTGGGGCGCACGGCGGCCTTCGACCTCAGGCACGTGGAGGGCAATCTCTACCTGCGGCCCGCCAAGGAGCGTGCCAGCGGCCAGCACCTATGGATGCGCTCGCGCAGCCGCATCCCGGAGCAGACCTCCCAGACCGTGCACCGGGCGCTGCTGGCCTACGTGTGCGACCAGGTGATGCTGGAGCCGGTGCTGCGAAGCCAAGGACTGTCCTGGCGCAGCGAGGGCATGAGCCTGGCGACCCTCGACCACGCCCAGTGGTTCCACCGGGACGTGGACATGGGCGACTGGCTGCTCTACGTGCAGGACTCCCCCTCCTCACAGGGCGGCCGCGGCATGGCTCGCGCGCAGGTCTTCGACTCATCCGGCCGGCTGGTGTCGACCATCGCCCAGGAGGGCATGGTGCGCATGCCCGCTGCTTCTCAGTCCGACGGCGGTTCGGGACGTTGGCGGATCCGTATGGGCGAGGGCGACGACGGCAGTACCATCCCCGGCTGACGCCCTCCCTTCAGAAAGGCGCTCTGGACGTCGTTCTCTTCAGGGAGGTCGGAGTTCCCGACATTCTCGTGGCTTACGCCGAATGGAGCTGTTCACGGGATTCTGGTTCTGAAGGAGAGATGATCCATGAGCTGTGAGCCGGAGGAAGTCGTCCTTGACGGAGTTCCCGCCTTGAGGTGGGGGAAGCCCGGTGGGCGGGCCGTTGTCGGTGTGCACGGACAGTTCTCGAACAAGCGTGATCCCGTCATGGCGCGGTGCGGTGACGTGATTGCCTCGTGGGGCGACCAGCTGATCACTTTCGATCTGCCCGGCCACGGTGATCGTCAGGATGACAAGGCCTTCACCCCTATGGACGCGAGCCCCGAGGTGCGGGCGTTCGCACGGCTGGCCCGAAGCCAGTCCACCGAGGTCAGTCTGCTCGCGAACAGCATCGGGGCCTACTTCTCCTTGTGCGACACACCTGCCGGGACCTTCGAGCGCGCCTGGCTGGTCTCACCGCTTCTTGACCTCGAGTACTACATCCGAGACATGATGGCCGAGTACTCGGTGACCGATGAGCAGCTGGAGGCGCAGACCGTCATCCACACGCCTCGCGGGGTGCTCGATTGGCCCTACCTACGTTTCGTGGAGGAGCATCCCGCAAAGCTGGACACTCCCAGCTGGATGATTCGCGGCGACCAGGATGAAGTGGTCCCTCTGGACACCCTCAGCCGGTTCGTCGGCGCCCCCGGGGGTCGAACTCGTCCAGGTCGAGGGCGGCCAGCACTTCATTGGCCGGCCCCCGCATCTTGACACAGTGGTGGCGTGGTTCGAGGAACGCTATCCGGCTTAACAAGGGAGCATATGGTTCCCGCCATCTTCAGGAGGGCATGCCGTCGTGAGCGGCCATGGCGGCCTCGGAGTCCGATGTATGGGTCGGGGACTGCGTTCTCCGTCCAGGACGTACTTCTCCCCCATGCGACTGCTGCCGGATCTCAGAGGTTTGCAGGAGAACGCAGTCCTCGTCGGAGAAGTACGTCCCCGATCAGGAGCTGCGCGCTGTGCCGTAGGCCCGTCCCCCGCTTCTCGCCACGATCAGGTCCCAGCGCCCCGCGACCGGTCATCACGCCGGCTCCGAGGTTCATTCCGTGGCGTCACCTCAAGGCTGAGTGATGATCGAGCCCTGCTCGGGGCATGACTGCCGGCAAAGCTCCCAGGGAGCACCTTGCTGCGGGCTGCGTTGCCGGAACTCCTCAAACCGGAGCGGCACACCCTTCGCGGCATAAGCATCAGGGCTGTCCATGGCTTGAACGTGGAGATGAGGCTGCGTGGAGTTCCCGGAGTTACCGCATCTGCCGATCTGATCGCCGGCGCACACCCGCTCATCAGGAGACACCCGAACAGAGCCTCGCTGAAGGTGCACGAGCCCAACGTAGTATGGGCTTTCTGCGACCTGGATGATGACATGATTCCCGAGGACCGCAGTCAGTCCCCGCCGAATCCGCTGGGGCTGGGTCAATCCGTACGGGATGAGCGTCAGCATCGAGCGGCGCGCCTCGTGGTCGGGCTCGCCGTCGTGAACGGAGACCACGGTTCCCGCAACGGGCGAGTACAGGGGACGGCCGAAGGCGTGGAAGAGCTCTGGCGGTTCGGGGATGAAGAGCGCACGCAGGCTGCGTGCTGGAGCCGTGAGACCATCGTCGTCGACGGCGACGAAGTCAAACGCGTACGTGGTGGCGAACAGGTGAGTCCCATGGCTGGGAACGCGGCCTGTGGGGCTGCGCTCGGTCAGCCACTCACCCTCGAACGGGAGCCTCCCGATAACGCCGCCTTCGGGGATGAGCCCTAGGGTGTTCCTACTCATCACAACACCTTAAGTGCGATCGGCACCAACCGACAAGACGCGTGAACTCGCCGTCTGAAGCAGGACGAGAAGCGCCATTCCCTCAGCCAGATGGCTGGGGGAATGGCGCTTCTCCTTCTGATGCGGCCGACCTGGCGAGCTCCGCTCAGTCGCGGGTCAGCTTGCGGTAGGTGACCCGGTGGGGGCGGGCCGCCTCGGGGCCGAGGCGCTCAACCTTGTTCTCCTCGTAGGAGGCGAAGTTCCCCTCGAACCAGTACCAGCTGGCCGGGTTCTTATCCGTTCCCTCCCAGGCCAGGATGTGGGTGGCCACACGGTCGAGGAACCAGCGGTCGTGGGTGATGACCACGGCGCAGCCGGGGAACTCCAGCAGGGCGTTCTCCAGGGAGCCCAGGGTCTCGACGTCGAGGTCGTTGGTGGGCTCGTCCAGGAGGATGAGGTTGCCGCCCTGCTTGAGGGTCAGGGCCAGGTTGAGGCGGTTGCGCTCGCCGCCGGAGAGCACGCCGGCCGGCTTCTGCTGGTCGGCCCCCTTGAAGCCGAAGGAGGCGACGTAGGCGCGCGAGGGCATCTCCACGTTGCCGACCTGGATGTAGTCCAGGCCGTCGGAGACGACCTCCCAGAGGGTCTTCTTGGGGTCGATGCCAGCTCGGGACTGGTCGACGTAGGAGAGCTTGACGGTCTGGCCGATCTTGAGGTCTCCGCCGTCGAGCGGTTCCAGACCCACGATGGTCTTGAACAGGGTGGACTTCCCGACGCCGTTGGGGCCGACGACCCCGACGATGCCGTTGCGCGGCAGGGTGAAGGAGAGCCCGTCGATGAGGGTGCGTCCGTCGAAGCCCTTCTTGAGGTTGGTGGCTTCCAGGACCAGGCTGCCCAGTCGGGGCCCCGGCGGGATCTGGATCTCCTCGAAGTCGAGCTTGCGGGTGCGCTCGGCCTCGGCTGCCATCTCCTCGTAGCGGGCCAGACGGGCCTTGGACTTGGCCTGGCGTCCCTTGGCCGACGAACGCACCCACTCAAGCTCCTCCTTGAGGCGCTTGGCGAGCTTGGCGTCCTTCTTGCCCTGGACCTCGAGGCGCTTCTCCTTGGTCTCCAGGTAAGTGGAGTAGTTGCCCTCGTAGGGGTAGAGGTGGCCGCGGTCGACCTCGGCGATCCACTCGGCGACGTGGTCGAGGAAGTAGCGGTCGTGGGTGACGGCGATGACGGCGCCCTGGTAGCTGGCCAGGTGCTGCTCGAGCCAGAGGACGGACTCGGCGTCGAGGTGGTTGGTGGGCTCGTCCAGCAGGAGGAGGTCGGGGGCCTCGAGGAGCAGCTTGCACAGGGCGACGCGGCGGCGCTCACCACCGGAGAGGTGCTTGACCTCGGCGTTCGGCGGGGGGCAGCGCAGGGCGTCCATGGCCTGCTCGAGCTGGGAGTCGAGGTCCCAGGCGTTGGCGGCGTCCAGGGCGTCCTGCAGGGTGCCCATCTCCGCCATAAGGGCGTCGAAGTCGGCGTCCGGGTCCGCCATGGCGGCACTGATCTCGTTGTAGCGGTCCAGCTTGGACTTGATCTCGGCAACACCCTCCTCGACGTTGCCGAGCACCGTCTTGTCCTCGTTGAGCGGGGGCTCCTGCAGGAGGATGCCGACGCTGTAGCCGGGGGTCAGGCGGGCCTCACCGTTGGAGGGCTGGTCGATGCCGGCCATGATCTTGAGGATGGAGGACTTGCCGGCACCGTTGGGGCCGACCATGCCGATCTTGGCTCCGGGGAGGAAGGCCATGGTGACGTCGTCGAGGATGACCTTGTCACCGTGGGCCTTGCGCGCCTTGATCATCTGGTAGATGTACTCAGCCACTGCTCGTCTGCGCCTTTCGTCAGGGTGTGAGCGGAGGTTCTGCGCGACGACGGCGACCGACCGGTCCCGCCCTGCGCACCGTAGCCAAGCCTAAGGGAGCCCCGGAGCAATGGCGACGACGACGGAGGTGAGACGGTGCACGCGGCTCCGCAGCGAGCCGATGAGAGTTAGAACCGTGCCCGGGCGTGACACCATGAGCAGGAAGAGGAACGAGAAGGAGGGACCGATGCCCTGCCTCAGCCGCTACGAGTCCCCGTTGGGGGCCATGACCATGGCCGGCGACGGCGAGTACCTCACGGGTCTGTGGTTCGACGGTCAGAAGTACGACCGCTCGACGATCAGCGACGACGCGGTACTCCGGCCCCACCTGCCCGTCTTCACACAGACGGCCCAGTGGCTCGACGCCTACTTCGAGGGCGCCGACCCGGGTTTCACCCCGCCGATCAGGGTCGAGGGCTCCGACTTCAAGAAGATGGTCACCTCCATCATGCTCTCCATCCCCTTCGGCGCCACCAGCACCTATGCCCGTATCGCTGCCGAGGTTGCGCATCGCATGGGCCGCAAGCAGATGTCTGCCCAGGCCGTGGGTGGCGCGGTCGGGCGCAATCCGATCGTTCTCATCGTGCCGTGCCACCGCGTGCTCGCCTCCGACGGGAGCCTGCGCGGATACGCGGGAGGGGTCGACCGTAAGGAACGGCTCCTGGAGATGGAGGGGGTCAACGTGTCCGGTCTGTTAACGCCGCCTGCCGCTGACGACGGCGGTGGATGGCGAGAATGAGAAGGCCGACCGCGGCCCAGAGCAGGCCTTGGATAATCCAGGTGATCGACCCGCTGGGGAGATGCAGCCGATCCGACAACACGTCGTTCGCCACATGAATTCCTCCGTGCACGCCGATGGCCGCCCAGGTAGACCCGGAGATCATTCGAACAGTCAATGCTGTCACCGCAAATCCGCACGGCAAGGCGAGATACGTGAGGTGCTCGAAGAGATTCTGCTGACCTCCTTGGGATAAGAGATGAAGAACGGTGAATCCGAGGACACTGGATACAGCTGCGAAACGCGTCTCGCCCAGTGAGGAGAAGAGCCAGCCTCGCCAGATTATCTCTTCAGGAATACCCTGCAGAAAAAAGGCCTGAGAGAAGATCGCCGCAGCGATAAACCACCAAGGCCTATTTGGCATCCCCTCATTCCCGCCAGCAAGACCGAGGGCGTGGACAATACCGGCGACCGCGAGATTCACCGCGACTGCAACGAGAACCATCCCCACCGCCCACAACAGGGCTCGACGATCTAAACGCAAATTCAGACTGACGCGGCGGCCGCGATCAAGAGTACGACGCAGCACATAGCACAGTATGAGAGCCAGAATCGTTGCCGTCCCATAGAGCAACAGAACGAGGGCAGCCATGACTGCGTCGTCGACATTGCTCTGGGGATGCGAGTGCGCGACACCAAAGGACCGGACGGCAGGAATCTGGATCAGTAAAGGTGGCGTGAGCGCGCAGGCGAACATCATCGCAAACGCGATGACGATGCGCAGAACCTTGCCGCCCACAGTGAGGTGATGACCTTGATTCGATCGATCCCCGCTGAGATCCGAGGACTCGAGAGACGAGAGTGTTGATGATACTTCCACCGACCGAGGTTTTCCATGTGATGTACTCATGAAATTCACGGTACGCTCACCATTTTGCGACCTCAATCGCACCCCGGAGGAATCAGGGACGCATGGATAAGAAATCAGGGACCCCTCCGGGGGATCCCTGACTCCGATGATGCTTCTGATGAAGCGAGCCGCTCAGTCCTCGGCCGTTTCCTGCTGCTTGCGCCAGCGGATGCCGGCGTCGATGAAGCCGTCAATGTCGCCGTCGAATACCGAGTCGGGGTTGCCGACCTCGAAGTTGGTCCGCAGGTCCTTGACCATCTGGTAGGGGTTGAGGACGTAGGAGCGCATCTGATCCCCCCAGGAGGCCTTGATGTCCCCGGCGAGCTCCTTCTTCTTGGCGTCCTCCTCCTGCTGCTTGAGCAGGAGCAGGCGCGACTGGAGGACGCGCATGGCGGCGGCGCGGTTCTGGATCTGGGACTTCTCGTCCTGCATGGAGACCACCAGGCCCGTGGGCAGGTGGGTGATGCGCACGGCGGAGTCAGTGGTGTTGACGCTCTGCCCGCCGGGGCCCGAGGAGCGGAAGACGTCGATGCGGATGTCGGTCTCGGGGATGTCGATGTGGTCGGTGGACTCGATGAGCGGGATGACCTCGACGGCGGCGAAGGAGGTTTGGCGGCGTCCCTGGTTGTCGAAGGGGCTGATGCGCACCAGGCGGTGCGTGCCGCCCTCGACGCTCAGGGTGCCGTAGGCGTAGGGGGCGTGGACCTCGAAGGTGACCGACTTCAGGCCCGCCTCCTCGGCGTAGGAGGTGTTGAGGACCTTGACGGGGTAGTCGTGCCGCTCGGCCCAGCGGGTGTACATGCGCAGGAGCATCTCGGCGAAGTCGGCGGCGTCCACGCCGCCGGCGCCCGAGCGGATGGTGACGACGGCGTCGCGCGGATCGTACTCGCCGCTGAGCAGCGTGCGAATCTCCAGGTCGGAAAGGTCCTTGCTGATGGCCGCCAGGTCCGTCTCGGCCTCGACGAGGATCTCGGCGGCGTCCTCGCCCTCCTCCTCGCCGGCGAGCTCGACCATCGCCTCGAGGTCCTCAATGCGCTCCCCCAGGCTCTCGACCCGCTTGAGGTCGGCCTGGGCGTGGGACAGTGCGGAGGTGACCACCTGGGCGGAGTCGGGGTCATCCCACAGGTCGGGTGCGGAGGCCTGCTCGGAGAGCTCGGCGATCCGGGCGCGCAGGGCCTCGGGGTCGGTCACCGCGGCGATGGAGGCATAGGTGTGTCGGAGTCGTTCGATCTCAGCGGAGAAGTCAGTGGCCACGGAGGGGAGTCTACGGCAGAACGTGCGAGGGGCGCCGTCGGGGTGGACTCGGCTCGCTCGACGGCTCGGTCACGCCCACCGTTGTCCCTCGTCTGCCACTCACCCCAGCTCAATGCCCTGAGCCTGGGAGAGCAGCGCCTCGAGCACCGCACGTGTCGCCGGGCCCGGCTCGGTGCGGGTCGATCGGTGACGCACCACCAGCTGGCGCACGCCCAGCCCGGGCAGGCGCACCACGCTGAGCTCATCGGGGACGAGCCCGGAGTAGACGGCCAGCTCGGGCAGGAGCGCGCAGCCCAGGCCCTGGCTGACCATGGCCAGCACGACGTCGTAGTCGTAGGCGACGTGCCGCATCGTCAAGGGCACCCCCAGCTGGCGCTCCAGACGGTCCAGGGCAAAGGCGCCGGCGGTGCCCGGGGCCAGATCGATCCAGGTGGCGCGCGCCAGATCCGCCAAGGTCGTAGGGGTCGCCTGCTCGGCCGGCACGACGACGAGCCAGGACTCGTCCAGCAGCGGGATGTCGGCCATGCCCCGAGGCGCCGCGGGCAGCGTGTGCTCGTCACGCTCGATGAGGACCAGGTCGAGCTCGCCCCGACGCAGCCGGGACAGGGCACTGCGCTCCTCGACCTCCTCGACGATCACCTCCAGCTCCGGGTTGGTGGTCGCCAGAGAGCTCAAGAGAGGCAGCAGGAGCGCCCGAACGGCAGAGGCGAAGCTCCCGACTCGCACCACGCCGGAGGGGACGGAGTCATCCAGGTCCGCCAGCTCACGGCGCACGGTGGTCAGCTCGTCCTCAATGCGCTCGGCCGCATCCGCCAGCACCTTCCCGGCCGCCGTGAGCACGGCTCCGGTGGGTGTGCGGTCCAGGACCCGGACGCCGCACTCGCGCTCCAGGAGGCGAATCTGCTGGGAGACGGCCGACGGCGTGATATGAAGGAAATCTGCCGCTGCGACAACTCCTCCGGCCCGGTGGACGGCCAAAAGAACCGAAAGTCTCTGAGGCAACACCCGCATGAAGTAAATCTACATCCCTCATGCAGATAGATGCGATTGACCTTCATCCAGGGGTGTCGAAGAATCATCCCCGTGAACGACGTGCTCTCCTCCCTCATCTCTATCGGCGGCTGGATCGGTGCCGCTGAGCTTCTCGTGGCCTACTTCCTGGTCTCCAAGGGCACGATCGCCGGCGATTCGCTCAAGTATCAGGCCCTCAACATCACCGGCTCCGTACTGCTGACCATCAACTGCGCGAGCTCCGGGGCCTGGCCCAGCGTCATCGCCAACGCCTTCTACCTCCTGGTGGGCCTCAACATCCTGTTCACGGTGAAGCGGGCCTACATCGCTCAGCTCTCGCACCGCCAGAAGGAGGAGCTGCGGTCCCGGATGCACCTGCACCGGCGCCCCTCCCCGGTGGCCTCGGCAAACTTCGTCGAGCAGGCCTGAGGGCGCTGGCCGCCTCCTGCCACACGCAACCTTCCACCCACCCGTTTTCGACGCAGTGAGTCTGTCGGCTCACTGCGTCGTCGTCATTCGGGCAGAGCCGGTGGCAGTGATGGTGAAGCCCTCGGCCGGAAGGAGCCCCCAGGGCAGGAAAGGCGGACGTGAGCGGGCCTGCAGCCTCACCTCGGCGGTCTGGCTGTCAGCGGCCCGGGCGCTGACGATCGTGACCCCCTCCAGCCTGGCCGCTGCCGGCTGGGCGGACAGGTCCTCGGCCGCCTTGCTCCTGACCCCTGCGTCAGTGAGGGACCCGGGGGCGGCGTCCGTGGCGCCACCCCCGTAGTAGGGGTGCGCCTCCACGCTGTCGGCCCCCGCGGCCGCAGCCGAGTCCGCCAGTGACGTGAGGGTCTTGAGGTCGAGGTAGACAGCGGTGGCCGAGGCCGCGACGAACAGCAGCGCAAGGACGACGCAGATGAGCCCGACGCCCAGGAGAAGCGTCTGCCCATCCTCCTCACGGTGCAGCCGATCCACCAGGGCACGGACCCGCCGCTGGACGGTCCCGGGGCCGGGCGGCCTGTTCACTGCTCCTCCTTGCCCGGCAGGGTGATGGAGCGCTCAGTGTCCACCACGACGACATCCCGACCGATCCCCAG
Organism: Actinomyces sp. HMSC075C01; assembly: GCF_001812965.1. Taxonomy (NCBI): domain Bacteria; kingdom Bacillati; phylum Actinomycetota; class Actinomycetes; order Actinomycetales; family Actinomycetaceae; genus Actinomyces; species Actinomyces sp. HMSC075C01. The sequence goes on along the minus strand of NZ_KV810978.1, from coordinate 32,281 downwards.
CGAGGCGAAGCCCGGCAGGTCCACACCGACCGAGACCTCGACCATCGCCGCCTGTCCCCGGGCGCAGCCGTGAGCGCAGGTGACCGACAGGGAGCCGGACGAGTCGGCGTCAACGCCCTGATCGGACAGGGACAGCTGCATGGCCAGCTGCGCGTTATCCATCGCTAAGGGAGAGTCGTCGACCTCCAGGACCCGGCTGGCGGCGTCGGCCGCCGAGGCGACGGCGAAGGTCGTGGCCTGGAGCTGGGCGAGTGTCACCACCAGGTAGAGCACGGGCACCACCAGGACGGCGCTCCACCCGATGAACTCGACGATCGCATTGCCCTCCTCCTGGCTCATGAGTCGCCGGACACTTCGACCGCCCGCCCTGAGAGCCTCTCGGAACCGGCTGACGAACCGCCCGGTGATGAGGGCGCGGGCCGGGACCGTCCTCGGCGACCGCGACACGGCACGACGCCCGCGACGCCTCGATCCGACCATGGACACCACCCGGGCTCACCTCTCCTGGGTCAGGGAGGACTCATCGATGGCGTGCCCGGTGACCCGTAGTGTCCCTCCGGGGCCGAGGAGCCCCAGGACCGGAAAGGGCGCTGTCACCGTGACCTCGACGAGCCTCAGGTCACCGGAGGACACCCGCGAGACGGTGACGGTGTCCACGTAGCCGCGCCTGAGGGCGGCGTCGGTGAGGACCTGCACCCGTTGGCGCGCCTCGGCCTCCGTGCCCCCGACCAGAGCGGCTCGACGAGCGCCGTCGCCCGCGGCGTCGGTGAGGACGTTGCGGGCGTAGACCCCCAGGGCCACCTGGAGGAGTGCCACGAACACGATGATGACGAGCGCACCGACCATGACGAAGTCGACGACGGCCGAGCCCGACTCGTTCTGCCCGAGCGGGCGGAGGCGACCCGGCCGAGGCAGGGCGCGACCAGCCCGTTGAAGCACTCCGAGGCGAGGCGCGTGTTCAGATCGCACTGGTCACCTTCGCGATGGCGTTGAGGAAGACCTCGGTCAGCGTGCTGCCGGCCACCGTCCACAGAGCCACGACGAGTCCCGCGGTCATGAGGGTCACCAGGACCCAGCCGGGGACGTCACCGCGCTCATCGCGCAGCTCGATCCGGGGCGCACCGGCGGCACGCCACGACCGGGAACCTGTCTGAGTGCGGTGGGGGGAGGGAGGGATGAGGCATGTCATGACTGCTCCTTGCTGTCGGGCGGGAATCTGGGTGAAAGGACGATGGATGGTCGGGGTCCACGGGCGCAGGAGGGTGATGGATACTCTTCACACCCCCAGCCTCAGGACGAACAGCCCCGGGAAGAGAGCGAAGACGACGGTGATGGGCAGGACGAGGAAGACCACGGGAACCATCTGGGCGATCTCCCGTCTGCCGCCCTCCTCCATGAGGTCCTGGCGCGCCGCCTCACGCACGTCGGTGGCCTGGGAGCGCAGAACCTCGGCCAGTGGTGTGCCGCGCTCAAGGGCCACGATGACCGCCTCGCACAGGCGGGTGACATGGACGGAGCCGACTCGCCGCTCCATACGGTCCAGGGCGGTAGACAGGACCGTGCCGGAGCGGATATCGGTCAGAGTGACGCCCAGCTCGTCAACGAGGTCGCCGCGGCCCAGCGTGACGATACGCTCGATGGCCAACACCGGGCCCTGACCGGCCCCCACCGCCAGGGCCAGCAGCTCGACGACATCGGGCAGCTGCGCTTCGATCCGTGACAGCCGCTTCGCCACGGCCCGGCTGAGCCACCAGTCGCGGGCAGCGGCCCCGGCCACGGTGGCCATGAGGCACAGGAGGATGAGCGCGGGCACGTTGACGGAGCGGACCAGGGCCGCCAGGCCTCCTGCGGCCAGGACGAGCAGGAGCGCCGTCGTCGACCACAGGACCTGCTGGAGGCGGAACTGGTCGACCCCCAGAGATGACCCTGATCGTGTCAGGCGACGCCGGACCGAGCCGGCCGACGAGCCCAGGGACTCCATCAGTCTGCCCAGGCTGAGAGCGCCTGCCGTGGAGGCCATGAGCAGGCCGATGACGGTGCGCCCGTCGGAGGTCGGCCCTGCCGGAGCGGCCAGCAGGCCGGAGGTCGTGGGCCGGCGGTGGACGTAGGGCTCCAGGCGGGCCATGAGTGTGGGGCGGCGTCGGCGGAGAGCCGAGATGACGCTCAAGACGCCCACGGCCCCCAGCAGCCCGGCGAGTCCTCCGGTGAGCATCGCGTTCATGGGGTTCATCGCAGTGTCCTGTCCTCCTCGGGCAGCCGCCCCAGGCGCAGCATGAGCCGGTAGGCGATGACCGAGACGACGGCTCCGGTCAGGAGAATGACGGCTCCGGCGGTGGTGGCGTAGGCCGCCGCTGCCTGAGGCCGGGTGGACAGCAGCGCCAGGACCAGCCATGGGGCGGCGACCGCGACCTTGGCACCGTTGACGGTCCACGACTGGCGAGCCTCGAGCTCGCCTCGGGTGCGCATGTCCTCGCGCAGCATCTGCGACAGGGAGCGCAGCAGCGTCCCCAGGTCGGTGCCGCCGACCTCGTGGGCCAGGCGCAGGGCCTCAACGATCCGGTCGGCGACCGGGTCGGCGAAGCGGGCCTTGAGCCGGTCCAGGGAGCTGTCGAAGCGGGCGGAGGCGGCGTAGTCGGTGGCGAAGGCCCGGAACTGGGGGCGGACGGCCTCCGGGCCGCGCTCACCGAGGTTGGTCAGCGCCTCCGGCAGGCTCATGCCCGCGCGGACGCCGGAGACGAGGGTATCGACGGCCTCGGGCCACACCTCGCGCAGGCGGGTACGGCGGTTGCGCGCTCGAGAGGAGATGATGAGGAAGGGGATCGCCGTGAAGATGGCGGTGAAGGCGAGGGCCACCGGCCAGGCCCGGGACATTCCCAGGAAGACCAGGCCGATGAGCAGCCCTAGCCCGATCGACCCCAGGACGAACATCGTGGGGCTGGTGCGGCCGGCGCCGGCCTGGACCAGGATGTCGGCCAGGCGACGGGAGCGCCTCGAGCGCCACTGAGGCGGCTCGGAGGTGCAGGCCATCCAGATCAGGAGCAGCCCCACACCGCCCAGGAGCCCGGCGACGGCGCCCATCAGTAGACCTCCTGGGAGCCTGCGGGGCGGGAGCTGAGCAGAGCTGTCAGGTCGTGACCGGCCCGGTTGAAGCGCTCGGCGGCGTCGGGCGCTCCGGCGCCCCGCACGAGGCTGCCGGTGGGGTCGCGGTGGAAGACGTCGGAGAGCTCGATGATGCCGTTCTCAACCCGACCGGACAGGGCCGCGACCTCTCTCACGGTGCGGCGCCCACTGCGATCCAGGTCGAGGTGGACGACCAGGTCGATGGCGCTGGCGACGGTGGGGACCACGAAGTCGCTGGAGACGTTCTCCCCCGCCAGCAGCGGGAGGGTGCAGATCTTGATGACGGCCTCCCGGGCGGAGTTGGCGTGGATGGTGCACATGGACGGCAGACCCGAGTTCATGGCAATGAGCAGATCGAGCGCCTCGGCCTCTCGGACCTCTCCGATGAGGAGGCGGTCGGGGCGCATGCGCAGGGCCTCCTTGACCAGGCGCCGCAGGCTGATCTCACCGACGCCCTCGAGGTTGGGCGGCCGGGTCTGCATGGCCACGCAGTCCCGGTTGCGCAGGGCGAGCTCGAAGACCTCCTCGCAGGAGATGACCCGCTGTGCGCCCGGGATCGCTCCGGCCAGCGCCCTGACCATCGTGGTCTTGCCGGCCTGGGTGGCGCCCGAGACCAGGATGTTGAGGCCGGCCTGCACGGAGGCGTCCAGGAAGGCGGCGACCTGGCTGGTCAGCGAGCCCATGCGCACCAGGTCGGCAGTGCGGGAGGCACGGGAGGTGTGCTTGCGGATGTTGAGGGCCCAGTGCTGGGAGGTGATGGGCGGGATGACAACGTGAAGCCGCTGTCCCCCGGCGAGCTGGGCGTCGACGAAGGGGCTGGACAGGTCCAGGCGACGCCCGGAGGCCCGCAGCATCCGCTCGACCAGAACCGTGAGGTCCTCACTTTCCAGGATCGTGGTGGTCAGCTCGGGGCGCCCGGAGCGGGCGACGAAGACGCGGCCGGGGGCGTTGACCCAGATCTCCTCAATGGACTCGTCATCGAGATAGCCCTGCAGCGGGCCCAGCCCCGCCATGGAGTCGAGCACGTGGGTGCGCGCCCCCTTGGGATCGATGAGCGGCGGGACGAGTCCGGCGTCGGAGCGACGTAGATAGTCCTCCTCGGCCTGGGTGACGAGCTGCTCCAGGTCGGAGGCGTCCTTGAGGGGGTCGATGCCGCGAGCGCGCACCAGCTCGCGAACCTCCGTCAGGAGAAGATCGGCAGCGTCCATGATGCCTCTCAGCGTGGGAGTCGTATGAAGAAGAGTGACGATGATGTGAGGACCGGCCTGGGGCTCTGCACTGAACCGGGACACACCGACCGGACGGTGACCATCGTCACGGATTAACTCTAGGACACCTGGTCACGAAATGGCCACCACCTCGGCAGAACCTGTGGATAACGTCGACCTTCTGGTACATTCCTCAAGCTGTTGCTCACATCCCTGGACGTTTGCCGCCAGCGGACGGGCGCGGCTGTCCTGCGAGACATAGGACCTGTCGCCTACGGTTGGACCATGTCACAGCCTCCGCAGTCCCCGGACGCCCCCGGCACCACTGATGTCGACGGCGGTGCCGACAGCCTCACCGACGAGGTGACCTCCGACGTTGAGCGCGCTGCGGCTCCGACGGCCGGCGATGAGGACAGCAACCAGCAACAGGCTGAGCACTCCGATCCGCGATCCGACGAGCATGACGAGGACGACGAGGACTATCGTACGCCCGTGGTTGTGGCCCCGCTGCCGGGGGCCTCGGCCGAGCCGCCGCAGAGCAGCACGCCGGCCCCACGGGCCCAGCCCGCCGAGACTTCTCGTCCTCACCACTCAGCGCTGGCCCTGGCGGCGATGGCGAGCGTCGCCGTCGGCGGCCTCAACCCGACTCGGCTGGCGCTTCCGCAGTCCGAGACCCCGGAGCGGCACATCATCGGCGTCATCGACACCCAGGGCCGCCACTGGGAGGTCCATGAGGCCCGCACCGATGCCGTGGGCGCCTCCTTGGAGGCTGAGGCCGAGGTGCTGCGCCGCATCGGCCGGGTCGTTGACGACGGACGGCTCTCCTTCGACGTTCCCCGAGCTGCCGGGTCCCTGCGTCAGAAGGACGCGCACATCCAGGTCCGTTCCCATGTGGAGGGCAAGCCGATCCCGGTCGAGACGCTCCGACCGGGGCCGGGGATGTCGGCGGGCCTGGGCAAGGCGCTCGGTGAGATCCACGAGCTGTCCATGACGGTGATCTCTGAGGCCGGCATGCCGGTCTATGACGCCGAGGAGGTGCGTCGGCGCTGGCTGAGTCTGCTGGACGACACCGCCGCGACGGGCAGGACTCCACCGGCGCTGCTGGGGCGCTGGGAGCAGGCCCTGGAGGACACCGCCTTGTGGCGCTTCCGCCCCACCGTGGTCCACGGGGACCTCGCTGAGGAGAACGTCCTGGTGGCCGGTGGCACGGTGGTGGCGGTGCGGGGCTGGTCCCAGGCGCATGTGGGGGACCCGGCCGAGGACCTGGCCTGGGTGTACTCCTCAGCACCGGTGGACTGCCTGGACTCCATTGAGGACGCCTACGACATCGCCCGCTCCGAGGGCGTTGACCGGCACCTGCGTGAGCGCGCCGAGCTGGTCAGTGAGCTCAGCCTGGCACGCTGGCTGCTGCACGGAGTGAGGACCGGGGACAAGCCGGTCATCAATGACGCGGTGGCGATGTTGGAGGACCTGGCCGCCCAGGTGGGTGACGCCCCACTGGTGGAGCCGGCCACGCCTCGGCTGGCGCCGGTGCCCGGGGTTCGCGAGCCGGCTGAGCCCGACGCCGTCACCAACCCGGTGGCGATGGTGCGCGTCGACGACGAGGAGAGCTGACGGGCGCACCGCTCACGAGCCTTCACCCCACTGTCAGGGCCGCCTGGATCTGCTCGATGCTGAGCAGGCCCTCGGCGGTGAGCTCATCGACACGTCCTCCGGGGTAGTCGACGTACACGTAGGCGGCCCGTACCGACCCGGTGGGCACGCCCTGGGAGGCAGCCCAGGCGTGGACGTAGACGCTGAGCTGGTCCACGGGCACCTGTCGGCGCCCGGTCTTCCAGTCGACGATGAGCCACCCTGCCTCGTCCTTGCGGCGGAAGACGGCGTCCATGCGGCAGCGCAGGGTGGTGGCGCCGATGGTGATCTCCCGGTCCGTCTCGGTCTCGGCCAGGACGTAGTCCTCCAGGAGCGGCAGGTTCTCGGCGGTCTCCAGCCAGCGCTCGATGCGGTCCCGGTCCTGGGGTCCGAGGCTGTCGGGCACACCCGCCTGCCCCAGGCCGAACAGGGTGCCGCGTGCGCTCAGGCGCTGGGCGACGGCGTCGTGGAAGACGGTTCCGAGCCGGCCTGCGGCGCGGGGCTCGGGTGGGAGCGGGCGACGCAGGTCGAGTGCGAACTGTCGGCGGTCGGCGCGCAGGTCATCCAGGCGGGTGGCGGCCAGGTGCTCGGGAAGGCGGACGGCTGGCCCGCCGGACAGGGCCCGGGTGCGCTCAGCCAGGAGGAGTCCCGCCTCGAGTCGCCACCGCCGCACCGTCTCGTCGTCGGGCTGGGTTTGAGCAGGCGCCTCCTGGGCGGGGCCGGTTCGAGTCATGGCGGCGGCGACCTGGGCGGCGGCCACATGCCGGGCCCGGCGCACAGCGGCGAGCCGGTCGGCGACCGCTGTCCCCTCTTCCCCGGCATCCGGGGCCTGGTTGTCCAGGGTCTGCGCAGCGTCGGCGTCGAGGGGCCAGGTGCCCACCTGGGTCAGGGAGGTCAGCGGGTTGGGGCGGGACTCGTCGAAGTCCACCCAGCCGTTCGCGTAGGGAGGCAGGAGGTCGCGCCGCTGGAGCTCGGTGAGGAAGCGTGAGGGGCGGCGGGGCTTGGAGGCGGTCTTGGACAGGTGGGAGCCGGTCAGGAGGAGCTCGTGGCGGGCCCGGGTGAAGGCCACGTAGGCCAGGCGGCGCTCCTCGCGCAGGCGCTGGCGTCCGAGGGCCTCCTTGTAGGCGCTCATCGTCTCGGTCAGGAGGGGCTTGTCCGTGACAGCCGGGTCGAGATCCCCCACGGTGAAGGGGGGCAGGTCGCCGGCGTCGGCCCGCAGTGGGAAGGGGAAGGTGGAGGTGGAGCCCATCCAGCCGGTCTCCGTGACGCGAAGATCGTCCTTGACGGCGCTGGTGTAGGAGGGGAAGACCTGCTCGTCCATGCCGGGCACGGCGACGACGTCCCACTCCAGGCCCTTGGCGGCGTGGATGGTGAGGAGCTGGACCGCCCCGGGCGAGGGCTCGACCTCGGGGGCGCTCATGGCGTCCTCGTGCTCCTCGGCGGCGTCGAGCCATTCCAGGAAGCCGGTGAGGGTGGGGGCATCCGTGTCGGCGGCGAAGGCCCGGGCCGTCTCGTGGAAGGAGTCCAGGGCGCGGTGGCCCATCGGGTGACCGACTCGGGCGGCGATCTCGATGTCGAGGTCGAGTGTCTGCTCGGCCAGGGCCACGAGGTCGGGCAGGGGCAGGCAGATGGCCTCCCGGATGCGTCGGATCGCCCGGGCGGTGCGCAAGGCGACGGCCCGCCCGGCCTCGGTCAGGTCCCGGACCGCGGCGGACTCCTCCTGCTCTTCCTGCGCGCCGTCCTCATGCCATCGCAGCAGGGTGTCCAGGGCCTCGCTGAGCAGTGGGGAATCGGTCTCGGCCTGGTCGCCGTGAGCCCTCGACCCGGTCTGGTCGCCTTCGGTCGTGGGGCGAGTGAGCTCGCGGGCCAGCGACGCCAGGGCCCGCAGGTCGCGGGCGCCGATACCGAAACCGGTCAGGAGCCTGACCACCCGGTCCCCGCGCTCCGGGTCCGAGGCCACGGTCAGCAGGGCACGGACGTCGGCGACCTCGGGGACGTAGAGCATCCCGCCCAGGCCGATGATCGTGTAGGGCAGGCCGGCCTCCTCCAGCTCGGCGGCAATGGGATCCATCTGTGCCCGGGTGCGGCACAGGACGGCCATCTCGGCACTGGGCGACCAGCGCTCGGCAAGGAAGGCGACCACCGTGCGAGCCTCCTCGGCGGGATCCTGGAGGAAGGCCCCGTACACCGCGCCGGGCTCCAGGCCGAAGGCTGCGGGGCGGGCCCGCAAGGGGGCGACGGTGAGGTGCTCGCCGACCGGGTCCCCGTCCTCGACGACGCCGGAGCGCAGGGGTGCGGAGACGACGTTGGCGACGTCCAGGATGGTGGAGTCGTTGCGCCAGGAGGTCGACAGCTCCAGGACGGGGGTGGCCTCAGCCGGTGAGGTCCCGGACTCCAGGAGGGCGGTGCCAGTGGGGTTGAAGCGCTGGTGGAAGGTGTCCAGGGCTGCGGCGCTGGCTCCTCGCCACCCGTAGATGGCCTGGTGGGGGTCGCCGACGGCGGTCACCCCGGAGTCGGCGAAGAGGGCCGACAGGAGCCGGACCTGGGCCACCGAGGTGTCCTGGAACTCATCAAGCAGGACCGCGGGGTACTGGGCCCGCACCTGGGCGGCGGCCTCGGGGACGGACTCGGCGATGGCGCAGGCCAGGGCGATCTGGTCACCGAAGTCGAGCAGGCCATGGTGACGTTTGTGCGCATGCAGCTCGGCGACGACGTCGAGCAGGGCCTCCCACTCGGCCATGACAGCGGGCGCCTTACCGACCAGGGTCTTGCAGCCCTTGATGGCGGCCAGGGCGGTGAGCTGCTCGCTCAGGTCGGCCAGGTCCGTGGCGGCCTCCTCGACGGTCAGCAGGTTCTGGCTCAGGGAGTCTGCCAGAACCAGGGTGGCGCTCGCGTTGTGGCTGAGGCTCTCGTTGGGCAGCGGGAGCGTGCGGGCCTCGAGCAGGGAGATGACGATCTGCCAGGAGCGGGCCTGGGTGATGAGCGTGGAGTCGGGGTCCACGCCGATACGCAGCCCGTGGTCGCGCACCAGGGCGCCGGCGAAGGAGTTGTAGGTGGCGATCATCGGCTCACCGACGTCGGTGGCGTCAGCGGTGCCCTCCACCCCCCTGTCGTGCCTGTCGTGCTCCGGACCGGTGGCCGGCAGCAGGCCGGCCGCACTGAGACCGGCCAGGCGGGAGGCGACGCGCTGGTCGAGCTCGGCGGTGGCCTTGCGGGTGAAGGTCAGTCCGAGAATCTGGTCGGGGCGGACCTGCCCGGTGGCAACCAGATAGACGACTCGCTGGGCCATGGTGGCGGTCTTGCCCGAGCCGGCTCCGGCGACCACCAGCAGGGGGCTCAGCCGGTGGGCGATGACGCGCGCCTGCTCCTGGGTGGGGGTGTGGATGCCGAGCGCCTCCGCCAGGGCCTGCGGAGTGAGCCGGTCTGGGCCGGTGGGGGTCATGAGACGACTCTCCTTCCCTCGACCTGCACGGGGCAGGAGTCCTTGACCCGGCAGGAACGGCAGTGCTCACCGGTGCGGGCCTCGATCTGCGGGCCCACCCCGGCCACGGCCGCGGCGGCCACAAGCTCCTCGGCCCAGTACTCCTCGCTGCTGTCGGCAGCACCGTTCGTCTCGTCCTCACCCGGATCCTCCGCGGGCTCCTGCGCTGGTTCCGGGGCTGCGGGGCTGGGGTCAAGGGCTGCGCCCGGCGGAGCCAGGACGTAGCCGTCCCCTGAACGTTTGGAGGGCTCCTTGCCCAGGAGCACGAGGGCTCCGCCGACGACGTCGAGGCCCTGCGAACTCAGGGCCAGCCGGTAGGTGGCCAGCTGGGGGTGGCGCTGGACGTCCTTGGGGACGCGCTGCCCGGTCTTGAGGTCGATGACGCGCACCGTGCCGTTGCGGCCGGGTCCGACGGTGTCCTCCGGGACACCTGCCGAAAGGCCGCCGAGGTGCTCGAGGCGGTCGATGCGCCCGGAGATCGTGACCGGGACGGCGTCGCCGCCCTCCGTCGGTATCCGCAGGCCGGCCCGCTCGCGGACCGCGGGGCTCAGGACACTCAGGGGGATGTCGACGTCGGCGCGCACCGGCTGCTCGACGTCGGCACGAATACCCAGGGCGTCGCAGTCAGCCAGGTAGGCGTCGAGGCGCTCGATCATGGCGCGGGCACGGTCTGCGGCCAGGCCTCCCTGCCAGGTGGCGGGGTAGCCGAGGTCGGTCAATCGTTCCTCGAAGGCCTCGCGCAGGGCCGGACCGCGCAGGTGCTCGCTCTCGGCCCGTTCGGCGACCGCGTGGACGAGGCTGCCCAGGGCCTGGGCCTCGCTGGCGGGGGCCGATCCGCCGCTGCGGGTCAGGAACCACTTGAGCGGGCAGGCGGCCAGGCCCTCGACGTCGGAGGGGCTGACCCGTATCCGCTCGCCGGCGGCGATGAGGGGGGCAGTGGAGGTGGGACCGGTCGCGCCGATCCAGGTGGCGGGGTCGGCGCCGGACACGCCTTGGCGGGCGAGGTCGGCCAACAGGTCGACGGCGGCCCGACCGCGGCGGCGCTCAGCGTCGGTGGACGTCTCGAGGTTGCCGCAGACGGCGGCGTGGCGCAGCTCCCCCACCAGGCCGCGCAGGGTGAGGTCGCCGGTGTCGGGGGTCAGGAGAGGGGAGCCGTCGGCGTCGGTCAGGGAGATCCCGGCACTGTGGGCGATCTCGGTCAGGAAGGGTGAGGGGGCGTGCTCGGCGTCGACGGTGGCGGTCAGCAGGAGGCGCCTGGTGGCGCGGGACAGGGCCATGATGAGCATGCGGCGCTCGTCGGCGCGCACCTGTGCCCGGGCGGCGGCCACGGCGCCGCTGCCGCTGTTCCCTTCCCCCGGTGCGGCGGTGTCTGTGGTCAGACGGTCGGTGACGGCGTCGACGAGGAGACCGGTGCGAGTCAGGGAGTCCCTCAGGCGCAGGTCAGGCCAGCGGTCCCGTTCCAGCCCGACGACCACGACGAGCTCCCACTCCTGGCCTGCGCAACCTGCCGGGGTCATGACGGCCACGCCCTCCGGTCGCCGGCCCTGGGGGGCGACGGAGTCCGAGGGCAGGACCTCGGCGTCGAGCTCGGCCAGGAAGCTGGAAGCATCCTGGCCCGGGTGGCGCTCGGCCCAGACCTCGGCGCGTTTGAACAGGGTGGTGACGACGTCGAGGTCGTGCTCGGCGGCCTCGGACAGGAGTGATCGCACGGGGCTTGCCGAGGGCAGCAGGGCGGTGGCGCGCCAGGCCTCGGCCCGCTCGGAGGCCTTCCAGGCGGCCCACAGCAGGGCCTCGACATCGCGCGGGACGTCGGCTGGGGTCTTCCCAATGACGCCGCGCAGGGCCTCAAGGATCCTGGCTGCGGTGAGGAGCCGCTCCGCCTGGGCGCTCAGCGGCTGCCCGTCCAGGGACCGAGCGAAGCCGGAGGCCTGCTCGGAGTCGGCCAGCAGAGCCAGGAGGGCGGCGTCGCCGCCGGTCCGGGGCCCGGTCCCGGCAGTGGGATCAGTGATGGGCGCGGTGGAGGTCCCGACCTCACCGGGCTCGGCCGCACTGGCGCGCGGGGTTGCGGCCGGCGGGGCCTGGCGCAGCCTGCGGCGCAGTCGGCGCAGGTCCATGGTGGTCAGCCCCACCAGGGGGCTGGTGAGGAGGTTGATGGCGGCGTCGCGCTGGGGCGGTTCACCGTGCCCGCCCAGCTGGTCGCGGATGGCGGCGCGCACGATGTTCAGGAGTGCGGCCGCGGCCGGTTCTGCGCGCAGCAGGACCGCGGGTGTGCGGGAGGCCAGGGGCACGCCTCGTCTGCGCAGGTCCCTGGCGAGGGTCTCGGCGTCGGCGGCGCTGCGAACGATGACCGCCATCTGAGACCAGGAGGTGCCGTGGTGGACGTGCTCGAGCCTGAGAGCCCGGGCGACGTGGGCATGCTCCTGCCAGGCGGAGGAGGCCAGGATCACCTCGACGCCGGCCGCCGCCTGCGGGCGCTCAGCGTCGGGTCCTACGGAGGAAGGCCTCTGTGAGGACCCTGCTGAGGACCGGGGCGCCAGGGTCGTCTGCCGGTGGGTCGTCGTGCCGGTCACCGGGACCCGGGCGCTCTGGTCGCAGATCACCTCCGAGATGGCCGAGTTGCCTCGGTAGCAGGTGGTCAGTCGCAGGCGAGTGGCTGCGAGCCCCGAGTGGTCCTCGGCGGCGATGAGCAGGCTGGGCGTGCCGCCGCGGAAGGTCTCCACGGCCACGTCGGGGTCCCCCAGCACCACGATCTGCGCCCGGTGCCCGTCGGGGTCCGGGGTCGCCAGGGCCGTCAGGAGCCTGGCGGTGGCGGCCGTGCAGTCCTGGTAGTCGTCCACAAGGACGAGGTCCGGGACGGGGCGGGGGACGGTGACGACGTCGGCGCCCCAGGAGCTCAAGGCCTCCACGGCTCGATCCTGGAGACGAGCCGTATCCATCTTGCGGGTCTGGGCCCTGCGCTCGGCGCTGGGCCGCCCCTGCGCGTCCCAGGTGCGCAGAAGCTGGGCGGCAGGCCCCCAGATGGGGACATTGAGCCGGCGTCCCAGGTCGGCCAGGTCGTCGGCGCTGACGCCGAGCTCTCCGGCGCGCGCCAGGAGGTTGCGCAGCTCGGAGCGGAACGCCCGTGACCCGGTGGCCTCGGTGGGGAGCCCGGGCCAGGTGACGGTGCTGATCATGGAGGCCAGGGCGGAGTCCTCCTCCGCTCCGGCCAGAAGCACCGGGGGCGGCAGCGGGTCGGGCCGCATGGTCAAGGATGTGGTCAGGATCGTCAGGGCGAGGGCTGCGGGAGTGCGCACTCGGACGACGCCGTCGCCATGGCCCTCACGCAGCAGGTGGGCGGCCCGGCCACGCAGCCAGTCAGCTCGCGCACGGGTGGGGGCCAGCAGGATGGCGTCTCGGCCGCCGGCGACCGCCTCGGCCAGCAACCGCAGGGCCAGGGACGTCTTACCGGTCCCGGGTGCCCCCAGGACGACGACGTTGGAGCCCTCGGCCACGCGGTCCAGGACCCGCTGCCCATCGGCGTCGGCGGCGGGCAGCTCGGCCGCCTCGGCGGGCGGGAGGAGACGGACGGGGTCCTGGGGCATGGGACCATCTCACCACGGGCCACCGATAGGAGCGCGCACCGTTAACGGATCGTCATCGGTCGTGGGCCCACCACTCGGGAGCGCCGACGGCGCATGTTCCGCGTGGCGCGAAACGCCGCGGCTCCTGGGGCGCGCGAAGGGTCGGCGCAGCCGCGGCGCCCTAGGATCAAGCCAGGTTCACGCCCCTCTCCCCGACGGGCTATGCCGCTCAATACGGCACACAGACGATGCGAAGGAGCCCCATGCAGGTCACGATCGGAATCAAGCACGCCAGCCGCGAGCTCTCCCTGGAGACCTCCGACTCTCAGGAGAAGGTGCTGGCCGCCGTGGCCGACGCCGAGACCAAGGCCGTCACCCTCACTGACGACAAGGGCCGCAAGGTTTTCGTGCCGGCCGGCTCCCTGGCCTACGTCGAGCTCGGTGAGGCCGAGCCCCGCCGGGTCGGCTTCGGTATCTGAGTCTCTCCCCCACGACGAGCACGCACAGGGCCCAGATCTGGCGGAGCGTAGCCACACCGTTCCGCCACCGATCTGGGCCCTTGCCGTTTCGCTCAGCGTCCTACGAGGAGGCTGAGATTCATCTTCCTGGATATCCAGGGACTCGGCTGGTAACCGTGGGTCAGTTCCCTGTCTTGTCCCCCATTGGCTACAAGACCGGACGGAGCGCGGGACTCGGCCACATCCGGGCGCCCCGATACCGGGCCGCCCCAGAGCCCCTCACGTCGGAAAATGGGCCGGTACAGTCGCTCTTATGAAGTCACCTGTGCTGGCGGCTACGTGCGCCGTCTTGTTCTTCATCAATGGCGTGCTGCAGCTGCTGCTGGCTCTGGGACTTCCCTTGGGCCGGTTCGTCTTGGGCGGCGCCTATACTGTCTCCCCTCTCCTCCTCAGGCCGGTCAACCTGGCACTCTTCCTGGTCTGGTTCGGCTGCGGTCTGGCGTACCTCAGGTACGGCGGTCTGATACGCCGCCCTCTGCGTGATCGCACCGCGCGTAGCATTGTGTATGTCTCGACCCTGTGGCTGTTCATCGCCTCGGCGTTCAACCTCCTCATCACCACCAGCGAGTTCGAGCGCTATGCCACCGGGACGCTGTCGACTGTTGCCTGCGTCCTGAGCATGTGCCTCGTATGGCGCCGCGACCGGATCCGCCCGTGCAGGATCGGTCCCCGGCGTTAGGGTGGGGTGCATGGATCACCAGGACAGCCAGCGGGGCCTGCTCGCCCAGTGGATTGAAGAGTCCAGACGCATCGTCTTCTTCGGTGGTGCCGGGGTCTCGACCGAGTCGGGGATCCCCGACTTCCGAGGCGCCAAGGGCTTCTACCACCAGGACCGGGAGATCCCCCTGGAGCAGGTCCTGTCCATCGACTTCTTCACCGTGCACCCGCAGGCCTACTGGGAGTGGTTCGCCCAGGAGAACGCCCGCGAGGGCGTGGCCCCCAACGCGGCCCACCGGTTCGTGGCCGATCTCGAGCGGGCCGGGAAGCTGTCGGCCGTGGTCACGCAGAACATTGACGGCCTCCACCAGCGGGCCGGCTCCGAGCGGGTCCTCGAGCTGCACGGCAACTGGTCACGCCTGATCTGCACCGGCTGCGGCGAGCACTTCACCCTGGACGACGTCGACGACGCTCGCTCCGGCGAGGTCCCCCACTGCCCCGTGTGCGCCTCGGTGCTGCGCCCTGACATTGTGTTCTACGGGGAGATGCTGGACAGTGAGGTCATGGAGGGGGCCGTGCGGGCCATCTCGGAGGCGGATCTGCTGATCGTGGCCGGAACGAGCCTGGTCGTCTACCCGGCGGCGGGCCTCATCGACTACTACGCCGGTGAGCGCCTGGTCCTCATGAACGCGACTCCTACGCCGTATGACTCCCGCGCCGACCTCGTCATCCGTGAGCCGGTCGGTCAGGTCTTCGAGGAGCTGGGGCGCAGGAGCCGCCGGCCCTAGCTGATCCCCTGGTCCTCGAGGTCCACGTAGCGCTCGGTTGCGTCGGACTCGCTGAGAGTGGCCGCATAGTCGGGCACCTCGCTCTGGAGGGATCGGTCCGTGCGGCGGTAGCCCGACGACGGGAACGAGGGCTTCTTGGGGAACTTCATCATGGGACGTTCCACGTGCTCGTAGGGAATGGACTCCAGCAGGTGATGGATCATGTTGATGCGCGCCTTGCGCTTGTCGGCGGACTCCACGACGTGCCAGCGCGCCGAGTCAATGTCCGTGTGGACGAACATCTCATCCTTGGCGCGCGAGTAGTCCTCCCAGCGGGGCAGGGCCTCCAGATCGGTGGGTGAGAGCTTCCAGCGTCGCATGGGGTCGGTCATCCGCGACTTGAAACGCTTGTACTGCTCCTTCTGGGGAACGGAGAACCAGTACTTGCGCAGCAGGATGCCGTCGTCGACGAGCATCCTCTCGAAGACCGGGCACTGCTGGAGGAAGCGCCGGTGCTCCTCCGGGGTGCAGTAGCCCATGACGTGCTCGACGCCGCCGCGGTTGTACCAGGAGCGATCGAACAGGCAGATCTCGCCGGCGGCGGGCAGGTGCGCGATGTAGCGCTGGAAGTACCACTGGGTGCGCTCACGCTCGGTGGGCACAGGAAGCGCGACCACGCGCGCGATACGCGGGTTGAGGTACTCGGTGATGCGTTTGATCGCTCCGCCCTTGCCGGCCGCGTCGCGGCCCTCGAAGATGACGACGACGCGGGCTCCGGTAGCCCTGACCCACTCCTGCATCTCGACCAGCTCCGCCTGCAACCTCAGCAGCTCGGCCTCGTACAGGGAACGGTCCATGGTGGGGTGCTTCTTTGCCATACTTGAGTCTCGCACAGCACGTCCCCGTACGCACGGTAACCGTCAACGGAAACAGGAGCAGAGGAGCCCAGTCCTGGGAAGGACCGGGCTCCTCTGGAGTCGAAAGCCTCATACGAGTCGAAGTTTCGCTCAGCCACGCGCTCGATGAGGGCCTCGAACATCTCGTCGAGCGGCACCTCTCGCTCCAGATCGTTGACCTTAAACGCGCGGATGAACCCTTGCTCGGGACTGAAATCGGCCAGGAGAACGAAGAACCCAGCCAAGACGGCGTAGGGAAACCGGCGGTGCAAGGTGACGGCCTCATTGAGCATGTCAGCACGACGGTTCGTGAGGTTCTTCTGATAGTTCAGGGTCTTTCCATCACGGAAGGGAATGGGTTTTGACCGAGATCGCTGCGATTAAGCCAGCCTCATCGGTCGCCCACGTGACATCAACCTTCTTGGCACCGATTCCGCCAGCCATCCGTCGCTCCGTGCCGCCGGAATGGCCTGTCCTGGGATCACGAGGGAGTGGGAGTACTCCACCCATCCCTCGATCTCTCATCTCACTCGCCAGGGCGATGGCAAGGGCGTCCGAGACGTTCTGGTTGAAGTTCTTCTTCGTGGACTGTGGTTCGGCGTCGTCCGGCTTGGGACCGCATGACTCGTGGGCTTCCAAGAGGCGTGACTCAATCCTGGACACTGCGACCACGTGCCTTTCTCCGGTCAGCGAGCTGGTCCCGCGCGTCGCGGACCGCCTTGACGGTCTGGTTGCTTAGGGAGAGGTGATCGACGAGGAGGACCTCGTCAACGAGTGACACGGCTGCGGTGAGGTCCCCAGCATCGAGGAGATCGGCCACGGTGCCGCGGATGCTCTCGAGAGCCGGCTTCGCAGCTGCAAGCGTCGTGGGCGACGGGGTGAGCCACTTAGCCGCCTCGCCGGGCTCCATCTTGAGGACCCCGCCTCCGTAGGCACGGCCCGTGATCTCAGCGGAGAGCATCGTGAGGGAGTTCAGCGAGGCAAGAGGCAGCAGCTCACGCCCGAGCTCTCGGTTTTCGGGGGCGAGGTAGACGCCGTGGACGGAATTGAGGTGGTACGCCTTGGCCTCGTTGCTGACCATCTGGACCGTGTCGGCGTTCATGTAGGTCAGCAGAAGGTCCGCGGGCTTGAGCAGGGGAACTTGCCACCACACGCGGCGGACGCGGCACTTGTACGCATTGTCGACACCCTTGGCGATACCGGCGTCGAGGTAGGCCCGAGCGCCGTCGGAGAGCGCCCCTTCGCGGGGGTAGAACAGTCGGGTTCGCTTGCCTTGCGCACCTAGGCGTCGCATGTCCGCCGACGTCAGGGTCAGACCACGGAGGTGGTTCGACCCGGGCGGGGAGAGCGTAAGCGTCTCGCTACGGCGCAGACCGGCGTCCTTGACCATGGCGGGGGTCATGGCGAAGTAGGTGTTGCGTCCGGTGACCATGCCCAGCCTGAGACTCCCCCACGTCGCAAGGGCGGTGAAGGTTCCAGCTGCCGCGGCATCGACGAGAGCGGCCGTTGCGTCAACGGAGACGACTCCACCCGACCACTTGCCTGCAGGATCCGCAGGTTCCCAGGTGAGGACGGGACCGAGGTCGTCGAGGGCATCGGCGTTGGTGACCTGGCGGAAGGACATCGTCGTGGAGGTGCCCTCGTCATAGCCGGAGGCGAGAAGGAGTACGGCCTCGGTCTCAGCCTCAGCGAAGACACGTTCAGTGAACGTGACAAGCTCGATACCGGTGAAGTGGTCGAAGAGGAACTGGCGCACCGGTGCGGCGTAGTTGGCGTTGAGCAGTTCGGCTGGCAGGACGAAGCCGAGGCGGCCGCCTCGGGCCAGATGGAGGGACGACGCGACAGTGAAAGCAGCCCAGGCTGAAGCGAGGCCCGAGAGCGCCACGCCGCCGCGCAGAGCTGCGGACTGGGCCTTGGCTCGTTCCCGCCCGGAGAAGTCCTGGAAGCGGATGTAGGGCGGGTTGCCAATGACGACAGTGAACCGTTGGTCCACGGGGCGGTCGAAGAAGTCACCGACCTCGACGACGACCTTACCGCCGGCTTCCGTGACGCGCTCGATTCCGGCCTCGGCGGAGTAGGCGTGTAGCTCAGAGCCCCAGACTATCGGTTCGCCGTTGCCTAGATCGGCGAGGCGCTCGACAGCGTGAGTGAGGAACTCGGCGTCCCCCATGGAGGGTTCGAGGACCGTGTCGCTTGAACTCAAGATCGCCCAGTTGGCGATGAAGGCAGCGATAGCCGGCGGGGTGAAGAACGCCCCGCGGGCCTTGCGCACCTCCGGGACGTCGTCCAACGCCGTCATACTCATGGCCTCATTGTCCTGACCGGCGGGACAACCGCCAAGACGGCGAGGCCGGCGGCATCGGCGTCGAGGGTGGGGCCGGAACGTGAGTCAGGGGCGCCGGAGGCCGTGTCGGTGAAGACGTGGGTGCAGTCGGCGGCGTTGAAGGCGTCGAGCTGCATGTCGAGGGAGTGGTCCGCGGTGCTGACCCGCACGTAGCCAATGGTGGTCACCTGCGACAGGAGTACCGGTGGCTGAGCCAGCGGTGGTCGACATGATGGTTTGCCCTCAGGGCGCAGGGATCGAGGTCGGGACTCGGATCGCGTTGAGGGCCTCCTGGATGACACCGACGAGCGAGTCGGTGTCGGGGAAGGCGGGGCGGTCACGCCACGCCAGCAGGCCCTCCAGGCAAGCACCCGCCAGGGCCCGGGCCTGTACGCGGGCGCTAAGGGCCTCAGTAGGTAACTGCTCGGCAAGCGCCGTAGTCCAGACCGACGACTGCGCCCACAGGGCCTGCTCGAGCTCTGGAGTGGAGGCCACCAGCTCGACTCTGACAGCAAGGCTCTCCAGCCAGTCCTCTTCCTCGGCCGCAAGCAGCGCGACTCCCGAGCCCTCCGCCTCGGCCGGCACCGTGTCCATCGCCGTGGCAATCCCGAAGGACTGCGCCAGTCCCACCCCTACGCCAGCCACCACCAGACCCCACTCCAGCATCTGGGCGCCGCAGCCCAGAGCCGTGCGAGCCGCCAGCCCCAACCCGGCCGCGACCAGCGCCAGCGACATCGGTGTGAACACGCTGGCCCCCACCCCATGAGGACCCGGGCCGTCATCAACCAAGCCCACCGACCCCGACGTCGCCCCGACCAGGGCTCCGGCCACGACCGCTCCTAGATGATTGTGTGCTGTCTCTTCACTTCTGGGACATGTGAGTGTCGTGGCTTCTGAGGCACTCGCTCGGGCGGGAGCCTTGGACAGGCTGGTGGTCCTGGAGGCGAGGGTGGCCTCAAGGCGAGGCATGACGGGGTGTGGGTGTCCACAGCGCTGACATCACAGGCGCATCGGCGTTGCACGCCGCAGAAGAACCGCAGGATTCCAACGATCTGCGCTGGGCGCTTCGACGCCGGGCACGTTCATGTCAGCGCTGTGAACACCGGGCCGCGCAGGAGTGAGTCCGCGGGGATCTTGGTGGCACAGCCCGGCGCCTGCGCCACAGATCCACCCCCACCCCCTGCCCCCTGACCGCTGCCTGCGCGGGGGCCCGGTGGTCATGGTTCGACGCCGGCTCTGCCTTGAGTCTCGCCTCGAGTCGGACTACTCCAC